>JAQTOJ010000066.1 GCA_028713395.1 Dehalococcoidales bacterium
CAGCCCAGCAGCCCGGCATTACCGGCGAAACAGCGGCCTACGTTTATTCCCACCAGTGGCACCAGGCCGCTCAACTTGGAAAAATTGTGGAAAGTCATAATGTCTTGCCCGGCGACACCGGAGCTATCGGTATCTCCCGGACGCCCACCGCCGCCTTCGCTAAAAAGAATCATCGGCAGACGTTGCTTCGCCGCGATTTCGATCATCCGATCTTTCTTGCGGTGGTTTTGATGCCCTTGTGTCCCGGCCAACACCATATAGTCGTAAGCCATAATGGCGCAGCGGGCTTTGTCTTCAGGGAAAAGATTACCGTTGACACTGCCCGTGCCTGCGATCATACCGTCGGCCGGTGTATTCTGGATCAGATCATCCAACGAACGCCGTCTTCTCTGGGCGGCCAATGCCAGCCCGCCGTATTCGGTGAAAGTGCCGGGGTCGCAAAGATCGGCCACATTTTCGCGAGCTGTACGCGCGCCGATCTTGCGTCTTTTTGCCACCGATTCGGGTCGGGCGGCGTCTTCCAGAATCGCGTGACGGGCATTTACCTCCGCCAGGTCAGGGCGGATATAATCCAGGTCGGCTTCTTTTCCTTTTTCTACTTCAGTTTCTTCTACGTCGCTGACTTCAACGTGCGCCAATACGTGTCCTTCGTAAACGGTATCACCGACTTTCACGCCCAGACGCCGGATGATACCGCTGACCGGGGAGGGAATTACATGCTCCATTTTCATCGCCGACATCACAAGCAGTTCCCTGCCTTTAACAACTTCATTCCCTTCTTTCCCTGCAATGCTTACAATGGTACCCTGGATAGGGGCTTTTACCACAAACAATCCTTCTGCTTCCGCGTCGGACGTATCTGCTTTAGATGCAGGGCCGCTCTGTTGTAGCGAAGCCTCACGTGATTTCACACCGTAGGAAAGCACCGCCAGAGGATCGTTGGTATCCACAGCGGCGCCTGCCAGCGTGCGCGTGACCGGGGCAGCGGTCTCGAAATATAAATGCTTCTGGTTATTATTATTGATCGTTTCCAATAATGCTTCGATGTGGTCGTCTACGAAGCCGGTATAGATATTATCAGCAACGAAATCAGGGTGTTGCAACAGGGCTTCAAGGAAGGGGATATTGGTATTCACCCCCTCGATCTTAAACTCGCACAGCGCCCGGTAGGTCATGTTCACCGCCGTTGCGTAAACTGCGGATTTGGAATGACAGATGCATTTGGCCAGTAAACTATCGTAATGCGGACTGGATTGATACCCCGAATAGCCCAGTGTATCTACCCGCACACCCGGGCCGGAAGGGATTTCAAACGTTAACAGCTTGCCGCCGGCGGGACGTGAAATGCCGTCCTGCCCCATGGTTTCCATATTAACGCGTACCTGGATAGCATAACCACTGGCTTCAGGTATGTTTTCCTGTATTAAACCTAAATCCGCCAGGTTTTTTCCGGCGGCAATCTGGAGCTGGGTTTGCGCCAGGTCAGCGCCGTAGACTTCTTCCGTCACGGTGTGTTCTACCTGGAGCCGGGCGTTAGCTTCGATGAAGTAATAACCGTCCCCATCTGCTTTATGGGCGGTTTCCACCAGGAATTCGAACGTGCCGGCGCTGCGGTAATTCAGTGTTTTCGCCATTTTCACCGCATCGACGGTCAATTGTTTTCTTAAGGCGGCGGAAATACCCGGGCTGGGGGCGATCTCAATCACTTTTTGGTGTTGCCGTTGGATACTGCATTCCCGTTCACCGAAGTGGCAAACGCCCCCGGCGCCATCACCGATTATCTGCACTTCGATATGCCGGGCTTTTTGCGCCAGTTCTTCCACATAAAGCGCGCCGTTGCCGAAGGCCTGTTGCGCCTCCGATTGACAGCGATTGAAAGCTTCTTCAATTTTATTGAGGGCGAATACCTGGCGCATGCCGCGCCCGCCACCGCCGTAAACGGCTTTGATGATCATACCGCGCCCTTTGCTCAATGACTTAAAAAACTGTTTGGCGGCGTCCAGTGTTACCGGGCCATCAGATCCCTTGAGCACCGGCACCCCGCAACGTTGCGCCAGCGCGCGGGCTTTGGCTTTATCGCCCAGGTCTTCCAGTGTTTCCACACGCGGACCCACGAAGGTTAAACCCGCGGCTTCACACTTCCGCGCGAATTCCGGATTTTCGCTCAAAAACCCGTACCCCGGATGAATCGCGTCGCACCCGGTTTCTTTAGCAGCCTGAATAATCTGATCGATGTTCAAATACGCCGCCGCGCCGATACCCTTGAGGGCTTTTTTCTCATCGGCTTTTTTAGTGTGTAGACAAGCGGCGTCATCTTCGGGGTAGACCGCCACTGTCGGCATATTCAAACCCGCGGCCGCCCGCATGATACGGATGGCAATTTCACCCCGGTTCGCAACAAGCAGTTTCATGTTAACCTTCTCTCTTCGTAATCTTGTAATTAAAGTTCGTAAGCAATTTCATTTTAACACGAACAAAAGACGGTATGAAAATATTATGAAAAAAATACAGGGCACAAGGTCAATTTGAGATAAAAACAGGGGGTTAACTGTTGAACGACTGTTCGGTAATCGGGGACAAAGCCCACTTTCCTCAGGACGTTCCGGTTGTTTCGACGAGCACCGCTTTCGGCTGCGGGTCTTCGTTTATCAACATCGTTGCCAGTATTATAAAATCAAAGAAGAAAAAATAACCCCAAGAACCGCGCCAGGCAAAGAAGAACGGGAAAATCGCCAGCACCAGCGCGGTTGACGGGAAACGCCGGCAGTATTTGAAATACCAGATCAAGCTGGCCGCAAAGACAGCAATTTCCGCCACGGTGAAAAATACTGAAGATTTGAAGTCGATCAGACCCAGGAAATTAAAGGCGAAAACCAGAGTATTGCTGGGGAAAAGCGGGTCGGTCATGGGCGCCATAATGGAGCCGAACCACAAAACAGGGTTATCGATGATATACGGCAGGTTGAAGAGAATAAATATACCGCCGGTGATCGCCGTCACTAAAGCGGCTGTTTTCCAGCTCTTTTCTCTGAACAGCAGGATCAGGTAGAACGGGAACAGGAACCAGGCGATCTGTTTGGTGGCAATGGCCGCCCCCATAAAAATCGCCGAAAGCCAGAGGTTTTTCTTGTACATCAACCATGCCATGAGCAATAAGGGGAAGACCAGCAGGCTGGTTGAGCCGGAGACGATGGAATTCCAAATTTCCAGGCTGGCTACCAGTATCACGGCAAAGACCAACCTCATTTTATTGGACTTTATCTGCCAGATGACGTAACCGAGGGCGGGTAGCAAGAAGAAGAGGAAAATCACCCGTATATCCGTGATACCCAGGGCGATAAAAGGCGCCGGCAAAATAAAAGATGCCGCCGGATAGTTGTATTGCGATTCAAATTCAACCGGAATGGTATCCGGCGTTGCCTGGGCGGTAGCGTAGACCTGCTCCATTTTGTTGAGGTCCGGGTAAGGAAAATCACCGGCAAACTGGCCGGCGCGTAAAGGTGTCATCTTGGTGCCGGGTACTTCGTATTCGATACCAGCCTGAATGACATTGACTTTTTTGTAAGGATTTTCACCCTTGAGGAAATTATTGGTCGCTTGCTGCCCCAGCGCCGCGGCATCTCCGTATTCTGCCATGCGCTGGAAAGAACCCACCAGTCTTTGTTCCCCTTCACCGGTAACTTGAATGTCCCCGAGCCCCAGTGTCACAATGAAAATTACTTCCAACAATCCGATGACGATCAATGAACTCACAGAAATACTGGCCACTTTTCCCAGCCAGCGGAATTGCCTTGATAAAAACGTGTCGCTTTCGGGCACGGCTACCAGGAATAAAACGCCGAACCAGATTAAACATACGGCAATGCTGGTGAACCCGAACACCGGGCTTTTGGTGGCGAGTGTCACCGCTAAAAAGGCGCTCCCGATAATCTTCAGTAACAGAGAGATCATTAATAAGGATATCCGGGGCGTTAAGTCCGTTTCGCGTAATAATTGTAATTTCATTCAGTTCATGCCATTAATCCACGTAGACAAAGCATTTTTAACGCATCAGGGAATTCGTTTTTACAATTATGCAAGCAATTATACTATTTCTCAACATTATACCACATGAAGGAGGTATGATTATGATGAAATTCCCGGTACTTCCCAAAGAATATTTCAATGGTCATCTCACTGTTATATCCGCCAGACCGACGAAATGAAATATTTATAACAATATTTTTGAGTTTGGTATTACCGGGATGCGCCGTGACTTTTACAAACGTCACATATCTGTAAGGAATAGCGCTTCAGTTTTATAACTATTTAACGTCGCTTCCTTTATATTGCACGTATGGGTACTGCGTCCATTTGCAGGATAGGAGTGTATAAATGTTGAAATACTTCAGAGTTACCGCGGTTGTCCTGGCGATGGTGTTAATCGTCACAGGTTGCACGGCGCAGCAGAAAACGTCTGCGAATACCACGGCCGCAACAACCACCATGACTTCTGCTACAACGGGTTCGCAATCCCCGGCCTCGGTCAGCGGCCTTGAATCCGCCATCGAAGCCGTTTATGCCGCCGCTAATCCTTCAGTAGTTAATATCCAGGTTTTACTCGCCGCCACATCTACGAGCCCGGGTGGCGCCGCTCTCGGTTCGGGTTTCGTTTGGGACACGCAAGGAGACATCGTTACCAATAATCATGTGATTGACGGAGCGACGCGTATCACCGTCACCTTCTACGATGGCACGATCGTCGATGCAACCCTTGTCGGCACAGATGTTGATAGTGACCTGGCTGTTATTAAAGTTTCCGCTAATACCGCGCTCTTGAAACCGGTGACCATGGCAGATTCAACGCAGGTTCAGGTTGGGCAATTGGCCGTGGCAATCGGTAACCCCTTCGGTTTCCAGGGTACCATGACTGTCGGATTCATCAGTGGAATCGGGCGTCTTTTACCCTCCAATCTGAATGCTACCGGACCGTCCTACAGCATCCCTGATGTGATCCAGACAGACGCTTCCATCAATCCCGGCAATTCCGGTGGTATTTTGCTGGATAGCGCCGCTAAAGTACTGGGCGTGACGCAGTCGATCGAATCCACCTCCGGTTCTTCTTCGGGCGTCGGTTTTGCCATTCCGTCCGCCATTGTCAAACAGGTCGTCCCTGCGCTTATATCCACCGGGCACTACACGCATCCCTATCTGGGCATTTCTGCCTCCTCGCTTAATCCGGATATCAATGCGGCGATGAATTTACCTGCCGACCAGCGGGGGGCTTTGGTGCAGACCGTGACCTCCGGCGGCCCCGCGGATAAAGCCGGTTTGAAAGCCAGCGCGAATCAAACCACCATCAACGGTCAGTCGGTACCTATTGGCGGTGATGTCATTGTTGCCTTTAACGGTCAGGCAGTCAGGAGTTCTGATGATCTGATTACCTTCTTGGCGCGTTCGGGATCGGTTGGGCAAACCGTTACGCTGACAATTTTGCGTAACGGCAGTCAAACGCAATTAAGCGTCACGCTCGGCGCCCGTCCCAATTCGTAAACTGTAAAATTGTCCGGAGAATTAAAATGTTTAATAGAATATTATTGCCGCTGGATGGTTCCGAGATTTCCGAAAAAGCCCTCGTTTACGGCGAGGAACTGGCTGGTGTTTTGGGTTATGAGTTGGTTCTGTACCATGTGCAGGGTCACGAACATATCCTTCAGGAACATATGCACCAGGTATATTTGGATAATTTGGCTGAAAGGTTGCGTATCCGTCTCAATAGTACCCGTCCGGCCGGACGGAAAATCAATGTTACCACGCGAATCGATGTCGGCGTTCCTTCCGAAAATATCTGTAACATGGTGGATAAAAACAAGATAGATCTGATCGTCATGGCGGCGGTGAGTACCTCCGGTCTGAAAGTGGGGAAAATGCTCGGTAGTGTCAGCGATAACATCTGCCAGACCGTCCCTGTTCCGGTCATGCTGGTTCGCCCGCAAGTGCCGGCCCATGTGCCGGTGGACGGAAAATTATTGCGTCACTTTTTAATTACGACCGATGGCTCCGATCTGAGCAAATTGGCTATTCCGGTGGGGACAGAACTGGCTGAACAGCTACACGCTGATATTACTGCCTTTCGCATGGCTACCATGTTGCGTTTGTACGATGACGGTGTGTATCCCGGCACCTTTATCGATTACGAGAAGTTCAACGATATTGAGAAAACTCGTGTCACGGCGGAGATGACGACATTGGAAAATGAACTCAAATCCAAAGGTTTAGCAGCTATCAGCTTAGTCACTTCCGGTTATGACGCCGCTTATGAGATTATCGAAATCTGCAAGAAAGAAAGCATCGATCTCGTGGTCATGTCCACTCACGGGCAATCCGGCCTGGGACGCTGGATTTTTGGCAGCGTGGCGGAAAAGGTGCTCCGCCACGGCGAAACTCCCTTATTGCTCGTGCACGCCCGTGCCGGTTAATAGTAGAATTATCATGGTGGTGCAATTGTTTGGTTTACGGGAATCGTGGTTCGTCATTTGCTAGTGGTTCTTCCCATTTACCCTCTTTCCGAAAATAAATCCTTTTGTATACAACAATTTCACGCCTACCCTGTGCGGATTATTACCATGATAGATACTCATCATGCTTGACAATTACCGGCAAAAAGGTTATAAATATGATAATTTTTTGAGTCTTGTAAATGAGAGGCTTTTATGAAGAAAATCATCTGCCTGGCGGTTGCGGTTACTGTGATTCTTGGTTTGTTCGTTGCTCCGCCCAGCAAGGTTGCCGCCTTTGGAGGTATTGATCCGTTATTGGTCATACCGGATAAAGGCAATCCCAAGCTGGATTCTCCATTGAATGATTTGGTGAATTCTCAACCCGTGGTTACCCCCGGTAAACTATCGCGGAATAGTCTGAACACCGTCCAGAGTGATTCTGTGAGAGTCATTATCGAGTGCCTAACAGATTCAGTGCAGAATATATCGGATATCGCCGCGGCATTAGGTACGGTGGAATGTACCTACGCCAACCTGATACAGGTTTCTGTGCCGGTAGCTAATTTGACCGCTCTCACTGAAATTACCGGTGTAAATATAGTGCGGGTGCCTGAACCATTGGTCGCGGAAGTTGTCAGCCAGGGAGCGTCTCTGATCAACTCAATTCAATGGAACACGGCGGGTTATAACGGCGCGGGGGTAAAAATAGGCATTCTAGATGGCGGTTTCGGCAATTACACCGCTTTGCTGGGCACCGAGTTGCCGGCCACAGTCGCTACCCATTGGTCACCCAGCCTCGGTGGCCCCGGTCCTTCTGTTCATGGCACCGCCTGCGCGGAGATTGTATATGACATTGCTCCCGGGGCACAGATGTATCTGGCTAATTTCAGCACCATTGCTGAAATGGGGAATGCCGTGAACTGGTTGATTTCTCAAGGCGTCAATGTTATTTCCTGCTCCATGGGGGCGATGTTGGGAGGTCCGGGCAACGGCACGGGTGTGATGAACGATATCGTGACCACGGCGCGTAATGCCGGTATTCTTTGGTCTCAGGCAGTAGGGAACGAAGCGACTAATCATTGGCAGGGAACCTTTGCCGACGCCAATGGTAATGGTTTGAACGATTTTAAGGGCACTGACGATTTTAATGGGGTTTACGTATCATCTCAAACAGGGTTAACTATCTCCCTTGCTCTCAAGTGGGATGATGTCTGGGGTGCATCAGCGAATGATTTTGATTTGTATCTATTAGACAGTTCGGGCAACACTCTTACTTATTCTACCAATACACAAAATGGAACCGGGTTGCCGTTGGAATACCTTACATATAACGCTTCTTCAGCCGGCTGGTATTATATTGGAATTTATAAAGACTCTGCTACCAGAAATGTCAATTTCCATTTGTATTCGGATTATCAATCTTTATATTATTATACGCCATCCGGCAGCTATACCATTCCGGCTGATTCCCCCAATGCCATGGCTGTCGGAGCTGTATACTGGAATACTCCCAATTCCCTGGAAACCTTTAGTTCTCAGGGTCCGACCCAGGACGGCAGGATAAAACCGGATTTGGCCGCACCGGACGGGGTGACCAGTTATGCCTACGGCAGTTCTTTTTTCGGCACTTCAGCCGCTACGCCCCATGCCGCCGGCGCCGCCGTTTTAGTCAAGCAGCAATACCCGGCATACACTCCGGCTCAAATACAATCATATCTTGAGGGACGGGCGGTAGATTTGGGATCCGCCGGTAAAGATAATCTCTACGGGAGCGGCCGACTTAATCTGGGCATAATTCAACTTGTTTTTACCACGCAGCCCAGCGCCAGTAATACCGGTGGCGCTGCCTTTGCCACCCAACCGGTAGTGACGATAAAAGATTCTCAAGGCAATACCCTCACTAACTCCAACGCAAGTGTCACTCTGGCAATTACATCGGGCACCGGGGCCAGCGGCGCCGTGCTTTCCGGTGCTACTACGGTGAACACGGTGAATGGCGTGGCTACTTTCAGCGGACTCAGTATTGATAAAGCCGGGACCGGTTATACCCTGACGGCGACCAGTAGCGGTTTGAGTTCCGCTACGAGCAGCGCTTTCAATATCGTTGACGCCGCAGCCCCTGAAATCAGGATCGAAGGCAACTCCATAGAAATCGTTAGCGGAGACACCTCCCCATCTACCAGTGATTACACAGACTTCGGCAACACGGATGTTACCTCGGGCACTGTAGTAAGGACATTCACTATAAAAAATACCGGTAACGCCGCTCTCAATCTTACTGGTACACCTCTGGTGAATATCACCGGCACTAATGCCGCAGATTTTACGGTGACCGCCCAGCCTACATCACCGGTAGCCTCTGCCGGCAGTACGACCTTTGCCATTACCTTTGACCCAAGCGCTACCGGACTCCGGACCGCCACCGTTTCCATTGCAAATAATGACTCTAACGAGAATCCATATACCTTTGCAATACAGGGAACAGGGATGATCTTTAGTATCACCAGCAACGCCGCTACCAGCATAACTAGTACCTCTGCCACCCTTAACGGCAACCTGACCGGTCTGGGCAGCAATACCAGCGTTGATGTCAACTTTGAATACTGGCCGACGTCCGGAGGCGATCATCTATTCACCACCGCGGTTAGCAAAACCGTTACCGGAGCTTTCAGCGCCAACGTGACCGGCTTGACCGCTGGTACCGGCTATACCTTTAAAGCTAAAGCGGTGGGCACGACCACGGTATACGGTAGTGAATTGACTTTCACAACTTCAGCGCCAGTTAAGCCTGATCTAGTGGTTATTTCTGCGTACGGAAAACCTGTGACCGGACAACCAAACCAATATCAGGTTGATTTGGTGATAAAGAACATCGGAAATGCACCGGTAAGCGACCCTTACTATTATACCCTTAGCATTGATGGTGTGGCGCCGATTGTATATACCAGTTGGAATC
>JAQTOJ010000067.1 GCA_028713395.1 Dehalococcoidales bacterium
CGCCGTATTTGTGCATATATGCCGTGGCAATGGATGCATAGAGCGCCGGGAATGAAAAACCCGCCGCGCCTTCGTATAGAGTATCGGAAAAAGCGGCTAACGCCAGCGTATTCCAGTCGGTCGGCATGGTATTCATGCGTTCTGTGCCGCCTACCAGCACCACATCGTAAATCCCGGAAGCGATGCCGATGATGCCTTCTCGCAAGGCGACGCCGCTGCTGGCGCAAGCGGCTTCAATGGCCACTGCCGGCACGGGCGTCAACCCGGTCACCGCCGCCATCATGGCGGCATTACTGCCCTGGGCTTCCCAGACCTCGGCGGCGGCGTTGCCCAGATACAAAGCCTCGATTTCTTTAGGTGCTATGCCGTGCTCCACGGATTTCAGCATATCCTGATAAGCCTCGACAAAGAGGTCGCGGGTCGTCAAATTCGGGTGCACCCCGAAGCGCGACATGCCCGCGCCCACCATCGCCACCCCCCTGCCAAATTTCCTTTTCCTGAGGGTCATGTACTCTCCTTCACTCCGCAATCTTTTATTTCAAACCATGGATATTACAGATTATTCCTTGGGTTTGGGCGGTTCACTTGGCGGTGGCTCCGGCAGTAAAATGCTCACCGGTTCTTTCTTTACCCAGCGCGTATGCGGGATCATCCACACCAGGGAAATCGTAAGCACGATAATGCTGACCACCTGCGCCTGGTGCAGGCCGAAGAGGAACGGATTGCCGTCCCGCAGAAAATCGGTGCTGATTCTCCAGATGGAATATAAACTCAGGTACAGCAGGAACAATGAGCCCGCCGGGCGTAATTTCCCGCGTAGCTTCAACATCACGAAGAACATGATGACACAGAAGATAATTTCATAGATCACTGTCGGCTGTGTGAAACCCGCCCCCCAACCGGAACTGGCCGGATTGGTGTATTCTATGCCGAACGGCAGGCTGGTCTTCACCCCGTAGCAACAGCCGTTCAAGAGGCAACCGATTCTGCCGATGGCCTGAGCCATGAACACGGCGGGCGCCATCATATCAAAAAATTCGCCGGCTTTCACCTTGGCGACTTTGCAGTAAATCCATACTCCCAATGAGGCGCCGAGAATCGCGCCGTAGGCGGTTAATCCTTGCCCGCCGATGATACTCCCCGGGTTCAAGGTATAATCGATCACCGCGCCGGTGGCGGCCAGTTCGGGGTGCAGCTTAGCGACGATAATGTTATCAAAAACATGCAGCAACCGGGCGAAAACGATGCCAGAGGGGATCGCCACCAACGCCATCGTCATCAGGGTATCTACCGAGATGCTGGTGTGTTTCTTACGTATCTGCAGCCACACCCAGAAAATCAACCAGACGACGGCCAAAGCTAAAAAGATACCGTACCAGCGCACTTCAAGCGCGCCGATATGAAAAGCCGCCGGATCAATTCCAATATGCATTCATGCCACCGCCCAACTGTATTTGCTGCTATTTATACTTTAACGTATTCACGCTCTTCTTGTCTTGTCCGGGTTGGAAACCAGGCTGCGCAGCAGGATGATCGCCCATTTGACACTGTAGAGCACTTGTGGTATGTTTTTTCCATAACAAGGAATATGATATGCCAATAACGAAACAAGCATTTAATAAAGGAATGTCTCCCGATGAGGATTCTATTATAGCCTTTTTAAATAAGGATCCAAATCATGCATATTCAGAAGAAGAAATAACTAAATCTTTAGGAAAAGACTCCACATCTTTGGTACATCAGCTACTGTTTTCACTAATTTTGGCTCGTTTAGTTAGCAATCAGCATATAAAGTCGAAGGTTATTGGCGGAGTTACTTACTATACAAGCGTCATCGAAAAGTCATGAGTCTGCACATTCCCTTGGTTAGTAAAAGATAGAACGTTTTCTCTTATAACAATAGCAGCTTGACTCAATTCGGAAGCTTTTTGCCTTACACTCGCAAGGCTCCTGTCGCCTCTCTCGTATTCGGATAAAAAGCCTTCAATTTCACTTAATAGTATATAGTCGAGATTTCGAGTTGGAATTTCATCAAAAAACTTAATTGCCAAATATTCCCTTAGCTCGTTCGTTGAGATTTTTTTCTGCGAAAAAGATTTCAATATAAATAATAATAAACTGTCAAATAGTTCCATTACACGTTCCGATTTGCAAAATTATTTTAGTTTATATATCATATCACACCATGATAGCTCAAGTCCCAGTTCCTCAAGACTTCCTGCGAATTTTGTTCAACACTCTAAGAGTAAATGAGGAGATAGAAAAGGGTAATTTGACGAAATTTCTTTACTGGCACGGAAGAAGATCAGTTGCCCACCTACCATCTGGATCTACGAGCAATGTCTGGGAATATCGATTTAAAAACGGTCATAGGTTCGCTTTGGTTCATCAATACCAAGACTCCGATGGTAATTCGATTGGTAAACCAGATCCTAAATACTTACTCTACGAACACATAGGTTTATATCTAAATAAGTGAACGAATATTTTTGGAAACCAGGCTGCGCAGCAGAATGATCGCCGCCTTCTTATCCAACGGTTTATTGTTGTTCCCGCATTTGGGTGATTGGATGCAACTGGGGCAGCCCTCCAGACAGGGACATTCACGTACCAGTTCCAGCGTAGCGCGCCACAGCTCTTCAATAATTTCATAACCTTTTTCCGCTATGCCAACGCCACCCGGGTGCCCATCGTAAATAAACACCTGCGGTTTCCCCGTGTCCGCGTGCAAAGGTGTGGATACCCCGCCGATATCGTTCCTGTCACAAATGGCGAATAGCGGTAATATGCCTATGGCGGCGTGTTCGGTGGCGTGTAAAGCCCCGGCCACGTCCAGCAATTCCTTGTTGATCACCGCCAGCGCGCTCTCCGGCAGGTCGAACCACAGCGCCACGGTGGGGAAAACCTGCGGCGGTAATTCCAGATTTTCTTCCCCGATCACTTCCTCGCTGTATTGCGCCTTTTTACGGTAGCCCAGCACGCTCGATGTGACTTCCACCTCCCCCAAATGCACCTCCACCCGTCCCACGAATTTACTCTTGAGTACCTTGAGAATATGCAGGTCGGTGAGTTCCCTGGCTTGCGTGTAGTAGTTGGCATCGGTAGGCACGGCATAAGCGGTATGCGTCCGCAGGTCCAGGTCGGTGATCAGGTAAGTATCACCCTGGTGCAGATAAATCGCCCCCCGGTGGATCTGAAAAAAAGCGATGTTCGCTTCCACCGTTTCCAGCATCGCTCCCGTAGACACATCTATCAGCGCGTAGTTTTCACCGGACGAGGAACGGATATTGATATTCTGCGCCGGGTACGAAACGCTCGTGGAAACGTACCACTTTTCGCGCCGCTCTTTCAGTAAACCGCGTTCCTCTAATGCCGGCAGTTCGTTTGGCAGCGCGGCGCCAAAGTATTTTTCATCAGCTTTGGTCAAGGGCAATTCCCAGGCGGCGCTGAGCAGATGCCCTCTGACTATATAGGGATTTTCCGGGTTCACCAGCGCGTGTTCGTAGTTCTTCTTGAAAAAGAAATCCGGATGCTTCATGAAATACTGATCGAGCGGATTATCCAACCCCACCAGAATGCTCAGGGCTTTTTCCTTGCTGCGACCGCTCCGTCCTGCCTGCTGCCAGGTTGAGGCAATGGTGCCGGGGTAGCCCGTTAAAACAGTTGCGTCCAGATTGCCGATATCGATGCCCAATTCCAGGGCATTGGTCGCCACCACGCCCAGCAATTCGCCGCTGAATAATTGTTTTTCTATCTGGCGGCGGTCGGCGGCCAGATACCCGGCGCGGTAGGGTTTGACCCTTTTCACAAGCGCCGGTTTTTCTGCTCTCAGGTTGGTGCGGGTGTAGTTGTAGATCAGTTCGGTCAGGCGGCGCGTGCGCACGAAAGTGAGGGTGCGGGTATCCCTTAAAAGCAGTTCTGTGAACAAAGTGGTGGCTTCCGAGTTCGCCGAGCGCCGCGCGCCCTTGATTTCATCGATGATCGGCGGGTTCCAGAAAACAAAATCCCTTCCGCCATGAGGCGCGCCATCGATGTCTACGACGCTGAATTTCAACCCCGTGAGTTTTTCCGCCAGCTCCGCCGGGTTGGCGATGGTCGCGGATGCCAGAATGAATTGCGGCGCGGCGCCGTAAGCGTGGCAGAGTCGCCTTAAGCGGCGGATGACGCCCGCCAGGTGCGACCCGAATACGCCCCGGTAGATGTGCGCCTCATCGATGACCACATATTTCAGGCTGCGTAAAAACCTCGACCACTGTTGGTGGTTGGGAAGAATGCCCACGTGCAGCATATCCGGGTTGCTGAGCACGATGCGCGCGCTCTTCCTGATATCCGCCCTCTCCCGCTGCGGTGTGTCGCCATCGAAGGTGGCGAAGGAAAGCATATCGAAGATATCAGGGCAAAAATCCTCGTGTAAAGTCCGCAATTGGTCTTGCGCCAGCGCCTTGGTAGGAAAAAGATAAAGCGCCCGGCTGGCGGGATTAGTGGACAAAGTCTGGATCACCGGTACGTTGTAGCACAGGGTTTTCCCGCTGGCGCTTGGCGTCACTACCATGACATTATTTCCGGCGATAGCCTGGTTCACTGATTCCGCCTGGTGCGTGTACATCGGTAAAAAGCCGCGCTTTTGCAGGCATTCCGCTAATTCCGGCGCAAGCGGCTTTTCCAGTTCCCCGTACTGCGCCTTCTGTGGGGCAATATGCTCCAGGTGCGCGATCTGCCCTTTATAAAATGGCAGGGTCGTGATGTATTTTAAAAACGCTGCTGTATCCATTAATCTCTTAAAACGAAAAACATAAGACTCACTTTGTTATATCTCGCTTTTTCTAAAAGCTTACCCTGACCTGATCGGGAAGAGGTACAGAGGGATTTGTCAGCCAACCACTGATCATTTGCGTTCAAGCTTCTGAGAAAGGCGCTGCAATTCATGGTTTATAATACGTTGAGAAACTCGGTCTCACATTCCAGTACTTCAACATCGAGCCGCGTGTTCACTATATAATCCACGATCTTGGAAATGACCTCGTTGTTGTGCTGGGTATCGTTGCTCACATAGCAGACCCCGATGGTGGCAATCTGCCATTTATCCCCGTTTTCCACTTCCGCCACCGAAACATGAAATTTATCGCGCACCCTGGCGATAATCGATTGCACGACCATGCGTTTCCCTTTGAGCGTTTCGTTTTCCGCCAGACGCAGATCGATCTTACAAACCCCGATATTCATAAACCCGCGCTATTCTTTCACGTTCGGATCGTATTGGAAATTCGCGCGTTCCGCCACCATGCTCAAGAGCGTTGAAGATGCGCCGCGCGGTTTGTACATCCCCTGCTCCCATTCGCTGATCGTTTGCTGCCGGGTCCCCAATTGTTGCGCCAGTTCCGCCTGGGTCAGATTCAAGTGATCGCGCAGCGCACGTACCTTTTCTTTATCCCACCTGGACTGGGCAGGCTTTTTCTCGTTTTTCATACCCTGATGATACACGAATAAGTGTAAAGGGTCAATCGGTTGACATTAATTTTAGCATCGCTTACCATTAGCAAAAGAACACGTATTAAAGGCCCGGAATGAAACTGAGATTACTTTCGTTGATATTATGTGCGAGCGCTCTGCTCACCACCATTTTGCCGCAGTCGCTCACCGCGTCACCCGCGATATCGGTTGACCGCGGACACATTCAGGCTGACATCACTCCCTATATTGCCCTTGATAAATGGGGCGGACCGGTCGGCACGTTGGTCACGGCTACCTGCCGGGGTTTTTCACCGGGAGTAGTGATCTCTTTCAGCTACGTCTATGGTGATAATGCCACTCCGGTTGGCTCGGAAACCGCCGGAGCTAACGGAGAATGTTCTTTGAAAATCACCATTCCTCCCAGTCCCCAGGGAATAAACAGCATTACCGCCCGGAACAACCCGGGTCAGGTCGCCAATGTGGTTTTTAACGTCATTCCGGCGGTATCCATTGATCCACCCCGCGCGGCTTCCGGTGAAACGGTGAATGTCCGCGGCAGCGGTTTCACTATCAATGATAGAATTTCCGTCTTCATCGATGACGTCCCGCTGAATGAGGGGCAGGTCAATGAGACCGGTTCCTGTGTGGTGACGTTTACGGTGCCGTTATTGAGATCCGGCATCAACCTGGTGGAAGTACGCGATATCACCGGTGAAGTACGCTGGCTGGAACTTACCATCGCTCCTAAAATCTCCATCGATAAAACCACCGGTGAAGTGGGGACGCGCGTTAATCTGACAGGTAGCGGCTTCGGCGGCAATTCTGAAGTCCAGGTGAAATTTGACGATAGAGATATCGCGGTCGTCGATACCGATGTTTACGGTAAGTTCGCCACCACCTTTTCCGTGCCGGCCGTGACCGCCGGAAGCCATAATATTATCGTGGTGGATGGTGAACATCTGCAAGCTCTGATTTTTACCATCGAATCCATCCCCCCGGCGATTCCGGAAATTGTCTCACCCCGCAACAAACAACTCACCAACCAACCGGTCACGCTGGATTGGGGCAGCGTTTATGATGTCAGCGAACCCGTGAGTTATGATCTACAGATTGCTTATGATGCAAACTTTAATATCCCCGCCATTATCCGCACCGGACTCACCCAGTCTCAATATACCCTGACCGCCGGGGAACAGCTTTTGCCGAACCGCCGCTGGGATTACTATTACTGGCGTGTCAACGCCCGCGATAGCGCGGGAAATGTCAGCGATTGGTCCAAACCTGCGTCTTTTTATGTGCCCCCGCGTAATAAACTGCCGCTCTGGAGCGCTTACCTGCTTTTCGGGCTAATCGCTTTGATTATCTCCGCTTTTGGCATTTTATTGTTACGGATATTTAAACCGGAAAACAAAAAACCCGCTGATTAACGGATATGGTGGAGTGTAACCCACACGTATGACACTCATCATCTAATTACCTCAATCATTCGCCCCCCCTTGAATGATTTATGCCTAATGTACACTCGACCAGCAACATTTTCTGACTATTATGCCTATTGCGAGGACGGTTAAGGACGAAGCAATCTCAGAGTCAGACCTCCCTGACTCTTGCTTTCACAATTTCTTGGTAGTACAGGCATCTTGCCTGTGCTCTGGTCCGTCAATTGTGCGTCCACCAAGGCCGTGATACACCAGAAGTCGAACGGAAATTTCGGGATGCATTGGGTGTTTACCCATCTTGGATGATTAATGCAAAGTACTATGTGAACTAGTACTAAAGAATCGTAGTAAAATCAATTTTCCGGCTCCATAATGGAACCAGGGAAAATTACATGTTTCTCTCATGCCCCCCGTTTCGGAGGAAATTTATGAAGATGCTTTTGAAAAAGAAAACACTCGGCATATCGCTGGCTGTGGTTATGACGGTTGCCGTATTTGGCGGCGCTGTCTATGCGGTGACGTCAACGACCTTTCCCGGTCAAGTGAACATCGTAGCCGCTACTAACGATATAAAGATATTCTCTGATTCCTCATACATGTTTGAACTGACCAAAATCACCTGGAATGACTTACCTGTGGGTGGAGAGAGAACCCGGACCGTCTACATTAGAAACATCGGAAACACGAACGCTGTAGTAACCGCCTCTCTGGTGAACGCCCCGGCGGGAGTCGCCCTGGCGGAGGGGACCACCAGCATGATAATCAACGCCGGGTCGCAGGGTGACTTCAACCTTACTCTGGAAGCCAATACAACGGTTAATACCGGCTCAGCGTCATTTACGGTCAGTTTTAACAGTACACCGGACTATGTGAATCCGTAAGAAAGACAAAAACACCTTAAAGAAGCTAAGGGGAAAAGCCGCTTTTACGTATCGGCGCTCAGAATCCGCAGCAGCTTGGTGTTTACTTTGACCACCGCCAGCTCATCCACCGCCTGTACCGCCGCCAGAATATCTTTTTCTTTTGCTTCGTAAGTGGTCATCACCAGCGGCACGAACTTGGTGGAAACCGGCTCCTTCTGAATCACACCGGCAATGTTGATATGGTATTTCCAGAAGATATTGCAGATCTGCGCCAGCACGCCGGATTGGTTGGCTACGCTGAAACGCAGGTAATACCGCCGTGCGGCGGCGCCGGTAGAGCTCAAGACCAGTGGTTCAGACGAAGTTGGTAAAGGCATCGTCCTGCCTTCTACGATATCCACCAGGTCTTTGACCACGGCATCGGTAGTGGGATAAACCCCCGCGCCGGGCGCCACCAGTCCGGAAATCACGCCGTATTCATCTTCCAGTTCGGTGCCGTTATAAGCCCCCTGCAGCGTGCCCAGCAGCGAATCGTCCGGTAGTAAAGCCGGATGCACGCCCACCGCCAACGAACCGTTCACCTGCTCTATGGCGCCCACCAGCTTGATGGCGTAGCCGAGTTCCCCGGCATATTTGATATCCTGGGTATTGATATCCCGCATGCCCTCAATGGGGAAATCCGGGACTTTCTGATAAGAATTGGTGATCAGATTCAAGAGGATGCGGATCTTGTTGGCGGTATCGGTACCGTCGATGTCGTCCGAAGGGTCTCTCTCCGCCAGTCCGTGTTCTTTCGCCTCGCGCAGGGCTTCCTTGAAAGTCATGTCATCGCTGGTCATCTTGGAAAGTATGTAGTTCGAGGTACCGTTGAGAATCGCGTAGATGCGGCGGAATTCCTTGGAGGCGTTGCCCGCCTGCTGGAATTCGTGGATCAACGAGTGACACCCCACAAAACTGGCGCGGAAACCGAGCCTCCGGTTAAGCTTCGCCGCCAGCGCGAACAGGTCTTTGCCTTCGGCGGCCAGCAATTTCTTGTTGGCGGTGACCACATCCTTCCCGTTCTTCAAAGCCTGGGTAATAATGCTTTTCGCCGGTTCAATGCCGCCGATAAGTTCGATAATGATATCGATTTCCGGGTCTTTGACTACGGACTTCCAGTCATCTATTAGAAATCCCTTGGGCAATTTCACCGGACGCCGTTTTTTCAGGTCGATATCCACTACGCGGACCAGTTCCAGCCCGCTGACGCCTTTTTCATATAAAGCGCGGACCACACCGACGCCGATATTACCGAAACCGATAACCGCTACTTTTTTCACGGATGACATATGGACTCCTTAAGGGTAAATTATGTAGCTAATAGTATCGCGGCAAGAGTGGGAGTGTCAAGCATAATAGTTATTACGGCACATGCTTCTTCTCTCGTCTTTACGAGTCCGCCACAGCCGAGACTCGGCAATCTCAATCGTTTCGGTTTATGATTCTCGTCACCGATTTCATATTTCGTTATTCTGATTTGTTTAGTATCTAGATATTAGAATCTAGTATTTATTTGTTTGTTTATTGTATCTTGTTTATTGATTATTCGTTTCTCAGGTTCCCCTGGCTTCTCTCGGCTGATACCCGTTGCCTGCTTCCAACAGCAAAGCCAG
>JAQTOJ010000068.1 GCA_028713395.1 Dehalococcoidales bacterium
ATCGGCCATCGGTATTTTACCGCCGACCACTTCCTCACCCGGCGTGCCCATCACCACTACACTCCCCCCGAACGCATCGACGGCGGTTTTAGCGGCAATAGCTGCGCCCACGGCAATGGTACAGATGAGGTTATGTCCGCAGGCATGCCCCACCCCGGCAAGGGCGTCGTATTCCGCCAATAAACCTATGGTAGGTTTGCCTTTACCGTAAACCGCCCGGAAGGCCGTCGGCATATTACAGATTCCGCGTTCCAGAGTAAAACCATTCTCCTCCAGATAATCCGTCAGCCATTCTACGGCTTTATATTCCACCAGCCCCAGTTCTGGGTTATCGTGGATTTTTAATGCCAGTTCACGTAAAGCCGGCAGCCGGGCGTCTACCGCTTTATTCACGGCTGATTTTACCTTGGAAATATCGGCGTTTGCTTTCATCTATTGCCCATCGTTTTAGCGATAAATATATTCAGGATAGAACTTCACTATTATAATAGCACAACGTTTTCCCGGCAAAGTGTGGAGGAAATGTTACATCTTTCGCCCGGTTAGTTTCACCTCGGTTATGGTTATTCCATGCGTCTTTGCCAGGAGCAGAGCGACGCGGCAATCTCAAACCGTTGTCATCATGCCCATCCCGTATGAATCTCAATGAATCGGGACTAGATCTGGGCTCCATCGTATTTTGTCTCCCCTTAAGTTTAAGGGGAGATACAGAGGGATTTGTCATAAATCTACCTCCTTGTCTCCTCGCCCCTTGTGGAAGAGGGCTCAGGTGAGGGGGTATATTGCCACATATACATCGCCATCCCATGTGAATCTAGTTGTTCCCTCCCTTCAAGTTTGAAGAGCCTGTCCCCGACCTGATCGGGGACAGGTCAGGCGGGATTTGGTAAATTATCAATGCAGACGCATCGGAACTTGATACAATGTGCTGCCGCCTCCATTACTCCATCACGAGATACGAAGTACCTAAGCAATCTCTCCCGCGCAAATAGAACTGCACTTTTCTCGCTTTATGGCTTGTGCTTAAATACCCAACCTCACCTAAACGCCTTTACTACCTGCTTGCGTTTACTACTTCCTTATTATTATGCTATAATTCTTAAGTATTTCGAATCAATTACCCGTAAACAGGAGTAACACTTGGATAAAGAACAAAAATTAGCAGTGGTCAGTAAATACGGACGTGTCAAAAACGACACCGGCTCCCCGGAAGTCCAGGTAGCCTTACTTACCGAACGCATCAATCATCTGACAAAACACACTGCCGCCAACAAACAGGATTTCGATACGCGCAGAGGCTTACTGAGATTGGTAGTCCAGCGCCGCCGTCTACTTTCCTATCTAAGCAAGAAAGATGCCGACCGCTATAACGCCCTTATCAAAAGCCTCGGTTTACGTAAATAATCGTAGACAGGAGGTTTACATTGTCTACACCCCAATCATTTAAAAGTGAATTTGGTGGGCGTACGCTCACCATTCAAACCGGCAAATTAGCCCAACAAGCCACCAGTTCCGTTACCGTCCAATATGGCGAAAGCGTTGTCTTGGTGACTCTTTGTGTCGCTAAAGAAGCCCGCGAAGGCGTGGATTTTCTCCCCTTGACCATTGATTATGAAGAGCGGTTATATGCCGCCGGTAAAATTCCCGGTGGTTTCATCCGCCGTGAAGGACGTCCCTCCACTGAAGCCATTCTCGCCGGACGTTTGACTGACCGCCCCATCCGCCCGCTTTTACCCAAAGCCTGGCGGCGCGAACTCCAGGTCATCATCACCGTCCTTTCCGCTGACCAGTTGAACGACCCGGATATTCTGGCCATCATCGGCACGTCCGCCGTCCTTGCCAATTCCCCGGTGCCTTTCGCCGGACCGGTCTCCGCCTGCCGCGTCGGCTACATCAATGAAGAACTCGTCCTCAACCCCACCATGGCGCAATTGGAAGGCAGTGACCTTGATTTGGTCGTCGTCAGCACCAAAGAGAAAATCGTCATGATCGAAGCCGGCGCCAAAGAAGTCTCTGAAAACGTCGCCATGGAAGCCCTGAAGTTCGGGCATCAAGCCAACCAGTCGGTCATTGCTTTGCAGGAACAAATGAGAGCCGCCATCGGCCAGCCCAAAGAGACCGCGCCGGTATTTGAATTCTCACCGGAACTCATGGCCGCCGTGGATAAAGCCATTGCCGGCAGACTGGAAAGCGCCTGTTTCGTCACCTCCAAACACCCCCGCGAAGACGCTTTCGATAAATTACAGAACGAAGTCATCGCCCAACTCGGCGAACAGTATTCTAAAGCCGATATCATCGGCTACATCGATACGCAAATCCGCCGCATTATCCGCGCCGGTATGCTGGAAAAAGGCAAACGGGTCAGCGGCCGCGGCATGAACGAACTCCGTCCCATCAGCGCCGAAGTCGGCTTGTTACCGCGCACCCACGGCACCGGTTTATTCAACCGCGGCCAGACGCAGGTGCTCTGTATCGCTACCCTCGGCTCCACCCGCCAGGAACAGGTTCTGGACGGACTCGGGATCGAAGAAACCAAGCGGTTCCTGCACCACTATAATATGCCGCCCTTCGCCAACGGCGAGGTGAAACGCATCAACACCGGCCGGCGTGAAATCGGTCACGGCGCTCTGGTAGAAAGAGCCCTCGCGCCCGTTATCCCCACCTCGGTGGATTTCCCCTATACCATCCGCCTCGTCTCTGAAGTCCTCAGCTCTAACGGCAGCACTTCGCAGGCCAGCGTTTGCGCCGGCAGTCTGGCGTTAATGGATGCCGGTATTCCCGTCAAAAAAGCCGTCGCCGGTATCTCCATCGGTCTGGTGACCGGGGAAAACAACCGCTTTGAAACGATCGTGGACATTGAAGGTATTGAAGATAATTACGGTGATATGGATTTCAAAGTCGCCGGCACCAAAGACGGCATCACCGCCATCCAGTTGGATATGAAGGTCAAAGGCATCGGGTTCGATATCTGCCAGAATACCTTCGATAAAGCCCGTGATGTCCGCCTCAAGATTCTGGAAGTCATGAACGGCGCCATCAACGCGCCCCGCGTTGAGGTAAGCAAGTACGCCCCCAGAATGTACAAGCTCAAGATCGATGTGGATAAGATCGGCGCGGTCATCGGCAGCGGCGGCAAGACCATCCGCTCCATTACCGAACAGACCAAGACGACTATCGATATCGAAGATGATGGCACCGTGGTCATCGGCGCGGTGGATGAAGCCGCGGCCAAACGCGCCATCGAAATCATCGAAGGCTTGACCAGGGATATCGAGGTCGGCACCATTTATACGGGTAAAGTCACCCGCATTCTGGCGTTCGGCGCCCTCGTGGAAATCCTCCCCGGCAAAGAAGGGATGATTCACATCAGCGAACTCGCCAACCGCCGCGTGGCCACCGTGGAAGAAGAAGTTAAAGTCGGTGATGAAGTCACCGTGAAAGTATTACGCGTGGAAGATGGTAAAATTGCCCTCTCCCGCAAAGCGGTCTTCGAACCCGCTGGCGGACAGACGGAATCCGGCAACGCCCCCCAGCATGACCACCGTCCCCCGCCCCGCCCCCACCAGGGCGGTCGCCCGCCTTTCCGGCACAACCCGGATAACAGAACGCAGCACCAGTAGTCAATTCAGGAGGCATACGGCATGACAATCAAAGTCATAGTTCATGGAGCTATGGGGAAGATGGGAAAAGAGGTTGTCAACGCCGTCTGCCGCGATCCTGAAACCAAACTGGTCGGCGCGGTCGATATTAATCTTCCCCAGGATTTTCTGATTTTACCCGATGGCACCAACAAGGTGCCGTTGTCTTCAAATTTAGCCGCCATTATCGATAGCCAGAAGCCGGACGTGATGGTGGATTTCTCTCTGCCGCCGGGTGCCCTGCCCGCCATCCGCACCGCCGCTCATAAAAAAGTGCACATCGTCACCGGCACCACCGGCTTCAAACCGGCGGATTTTACGGAAATGGCTAAACTGGCGGAAGACAACCATATCGGCATCATCTGGGCATCCAACTTTGCTCTTGGTGCTGTATTGATGATTCACCTGGCGAAAATGACCGCGCCTTATTTTGATTACGCGGAAATCACCGAATTGCACCACCATTTGAAGGCTGATGCCCCCTCCGGCACCGCCCTCACCACCGCCCGTGAAATGGCTAAAAAACGCGGCAAACCGTTCCTGGTGCCCAATGCCAAGGATATCGAGATGAAGAGCCGCGGCGAGCAGGTGGAAGGCGTCGCCATCCACAGCGTGCGGCTGCCGGGTTTGAACGCCCACCAGGAAGTCATTTTCGGCGCCCCCGGACAGACCCTGATCATCCGCCACGATACCATCAACCGCGAATGCTACATGCCCGGCGTCATGCTCTCGGTCAAAGCCGTCCCGCAAAGACACGGTTTGACCAGCGGTCTCGCCCCCATCCTCGGCCTCAAGGATTGAATCCTTTAGTTTCCCTCAGCTTTTTCGTTTTTTATGGTTTCCGTTGGCTTGCTGTAATCTGACATCGCATTGTCATCCCAGCGCAGGTGGCACCCATTCAGCAGCTTGTCTGCTGTTCATCCCGTATGTAAATCGGGACCGGGATCCAGATAATGTTTATAAGGTCGTAGTTCCAATAGACGGAGTTTCCTTCTCCCTTTAGGTAAAGGGAGATACAGAGGGATTTGAAATAAAGAATATAAACCGCAATGAGTAAATAATAGGTATCTAAAATAACACTTGTTATCAAAGGAAATTCTGTTTAATATTAAGAAATAATCACAGCAACCCTGGAGGAGAACAATGAAAAAAGACCTTGGCAGACTCATCACCGCAATGGTAACCCCTTTCGATAAAAATGGCGAAGTCGATTACGCCCAGGCGAGGAAACTGGCCAAAGCATTGATCGATTCCGGCAGCGAGGGGCTGGTTGTCGTCGGCACCACCGGCGAATCACCCACCCTGAAACACGGCGATGAGGAAATCAAGCTGTTCGCCGAGGTCAAGAAAGCCGTCGGGGATAAGGGTTCGGTCATTGCGGGTACCGGCAGCAATAACACCGCTGAGGCATTGGAATTCACCAGAGACGCCGAGAAAGTGGGCGTGGATGCCTGTCTACTGGTCGTGCCCTATTACAACAAACCCTCCCAGGAAGGTCTTTACCAGCATTTCAAGATGATTGCGGATAACACCAAACTACCCTGTATTCTTTATAATGTGCCTTCCCGCACCATCACTAATTTGAGCGCGGAAACCACTATCCGCCTCAGCCAGGTGAAGAATATCATCGGCATTAAAGAAGCAAGCGGCAATATGGACCAGATCACCACCGTCATCGCCGGGGCAAAGAAAGGCTTTACCGTCTGGAGCGGCAACGATACCGATACCCTGCCTATGCTCTCTTTGGGAGCCTACGGCATTATCAGCGTCGCCTCGCACCTCGTGGGCAAACAGATCAGCCAGATGATTTACAGTTATGTCAAGGGCGATACCGCCCAAGCCGCCAAGATTCATGCCCACTTGCTGCCTCTGGTCAATTCCCTGTTCCTCGTCTCCAACCCGGCGCCGGTGAAATACGCTCTCAACCAGATCGGCTTCAACGTCGGCAAACCCCGCCTGCCCTTGGTCGAACCCGACGAGAAGACCGCCGCCATTATCCGGGACATGCTCAAAAAATATACCATCGATTTGAAAGTGTAAATAAATCTGGCGGCACAGGCATCCTGCCTGTGTGTAATGGATCGCCGCTCCGATAAAATACGGAGTGTCCCACTTTCGCGAGGATGACAATGTAAGTAAAAAGGAGAGGTAAACACCTCTCCTTTTTCTGTTTTACACTATATATCCTGTATTCATTAATAACAACTAACATATCTGATATAATCCCGTACTAAAATACTTTGCATAATACTTATAGAGTGATATACTACCTTTGAAATTCAATTTTGCGTTATTTGCATGAGCATAGGGGGAATATGTACATAAAGAAAATTATTATAGAGAATTTCAAGTGCTTTGAAGGGAAGTTTTCTTTAGATTTCAATAAATGCCTTAACATTCTCGTTGGTGATAATGAGGCTGGGAAGTCTACCATTCTAGAAGCTATTCATTTAGCGTTAAGCGGTTGGATTTATGGTAGATACATCGGATCAGAACTAACTCAAGCACTTTTCAACAATAAAGTAATAAAGCAATATTTGGATAGCATAGGAACTAAAAACCAATTGCAGCCTCCACGTATATTGATTGAATTGTTTTTCGATATTAAAGATATTCCCATCAGTGCTACTTTTGAAGGGATGTGGAATAGTTTGAAAGAAAAAGCATGCGGAATTCAGTTTCAGATATTCTTTAATGAAAAATATAAAAACGAATATAATTTATTAGTTAGTGGGAACGAAAAGCTGAATTCTTTACCCATTGAATATTATGAGTTCTCATGGTCATCTTTCGCTGGTGATGACAGATTAACCCCTAAAAGTATACCAATAAAGTCGGCTTTGATCGATTCGTCAAGCAATCGTAATCAAAATGGTTCAGATATATATATTTCTCGTATTATTCGTGATTTGCTTTCTGAGGAGCATATAGTGAAAGTATCTCAGGCACATCGAAAGTTGAAAGACAATTTTGCAAAAGATGATGCAATAAAAGCAATCAATGCAGAACTAGAGCAAAAACAAATTTCTGATAAAAGAGTAGAGCTTTCTATTGACGTTTCAACCAAAACAGCCTGGGAAAATACTTTAACCACTTACTTAGATGGTATCCCCTTTAGTTATGCAGGCAGAGGCGAACAATCTATGGTAAAAACCAAACTTGCTCTTAGTCATCAAAAATCAAAAGAAGCTAATATTCTATTGCTTGAAGAACCTGAAAATCATCTTTCTCATGCCAAGCTAAATAAGTTTGTTAACGACATTAAAGCTGACAATTCTGAAAAGCAAATAATCATATCCACGCATAGCAGTTTTGTAGCAAATAAGCTTGGTCTTAGCAGCTTAATTCTACTAAATGTCGATAAGGTCTCTTTTACCAGAGGTGTAGTTAGAATCAAAGACTTAACTGAAGATACGAAAAAGTATTTTGAAAAACTTTCTGGATACGATACCTTGAGGCTAGTTCTATGTAAAAAAGCAATTCTTGTTGAAGGACCTTCTGACGAATTGGTAGTTCAAAAAGCTTATCATGTAAAAAAGGGGAAATTACCTATCGAAGATGAAGTGGAAGTAATATCTGTTGGAATATCTTTTAAAAGATTTTTGGAAATTGCTAAAATAATTAAAAAACCTGTGGCAGTTGTGACAGATAACGATGGGAATTATGAAGTAAATATTAAGAAGAAATATGAACAATATGCGAATACTACAACAATAAAAATATGCGCAGATAAACGAGATGACCTGAATACTCTTGAACCACAAATAATCGATGTAAACAAAGACCAAATTAAAATATTAACAAATATTTTAGGGGTTACTCTCAATGCAACAGAATTATGTGACTATATGCAAAAACACAAAACAGATTGGGCTTTAAAAATATTTGATACGTCCGAGGGAATCAAATTCCCTCAGTATATTTTAGACGCTATTGAGTGAGAATATGTACAAGAATAACTTGATCATCGCTGCCGCAGGTTCTGGCAAAACTACTTATTTAGTAAATGAAGCTCTAAAAATAAAAGGCAAAAATGTGTTGGTAACCACTTTTACCGATGCAAACGAAGAGGAGATCAAAAAAAAGTTTTTATTTGAAAATCGTGGAATTCCTGACAACGTTACTGTTCAGACATGGTTTTCATTCTTGATACAGCATGGGGCTAAACCATATCAAGGAGGTATCTACGAAGAACGCATAAATGGGCTTTCTTTTATTAGTGGTCAATCAACACACTATATAGAAGAAGCTAATACCGAAAAATATTATTTTGATAACAACCATCGCATATACTCGGACAAAATTTCTTGCTTTGCCATAAAATGTAACAAAATCAGTAATGGTGAAGTAATATCCAGGATAAGCAAAATATATCCCCACATATTTATTGATGAGGTTCAGGATTTAGCCGGATATGATCTGGAGTTTTTAACATTACTTCTCGAGTCATCATGTCACTTATTACTAGTATGCGATCCAAGGCAAGGAACCTACTCAACGAGTAATTCAGCAAAAAACAAAAAATATAATAAATCTAGCATTGTTCTTTTTTTCAATCGTCCTGAAGTTCAAAAGAAAATCGAAATAGATGAAGTGTCTTTGGTAACTAATTACAGGAGCAATCAAAAAATCTGCGACTTTGCTAACAGGATATACCCTGGGTTTTGTGCAACAAATTCCGGGCAGAATATTACGACCGGTCACGATGGGATTTTTCTTGTTCGCGAGCAAAATATTGACAATTATTTTGCCGAATATCCTTCATGTATGCAATTAAGATATGATGTAAAAGAGAAACGAGTGAAAAACAATTATGGGGTACTAAATTTTGGTATTTCTAAAGGATTAAGCTTTGATCGGGTTTTAGTATATCCCACTAATCCAATATTGGACTGGATCAAAAACAATAATTCTGATTTGTCGCCTACAAGTCGATCAAAATTTTACGTGGCGGTTACTAGGGCTAAATATAGTGTGGGAATAGTATATAACTATAGAGATGACGAAATAATTGAAGGTACTGAAAGGTATCAACCGAAAACCGCTAGAGTCTAGAAAAGTGTCGTTTTTCAGTTATTAGCGTTGTAAATTACTTTTAAACGAACTACAAATTGTATCAAATATTCGTATTCATCATTCGTCGTTAATCCCCATATTTGTTCAATGGTTTAAAAATTTAGTTCATAATAAAAAGGGGAGCGTAATTCGCTCCCCTTTTTATCTCTGTTATCTGATCACTGAACGCTGAAAGCCAAAAGCCAGAAGCTATCAGCTCGTTATCGTCTTACAACACCGCGCTCTTGTGTATCGTCTGGTTGCGTTCTGGTCCCACGCAAATCAGATTCGCGGGACAGCCCACCAGTTTCTCCAGCCGTTTCACGTAAGCCTGCGCGGCGGGCGGCATGTCCTTGAACTTGCGTATGCCGCAGGTCACGGTCTGCCAGCCTTCCCATTCTTCATATACCGGTTGGCATTTATCCAGCATGGCAATGCTCGCCGGGAAATCGTTGACCGTTTTCGTGCCTACTTTATAACCCGTGCAGATTTTAATGCTGGGCAAGGTATCCAGAATATCGAACCGGGTGATGGCCATTCCCGTAAACCCGTTCACGCGATTGCTGAATCTGGCGGCTACGGCGTCGAACCAGCCGATACGGCGCGGTCACGGAAGTAGTTCTGGAAGGTGATGGTGGCGTAGGTGCGGGATTCCTCGCGGACGCGCACATGTTCTTTCAACCCCGCTCTGCCCAGAGGCACCCGCATT
>JAQTOJ010000069.1 GCA_028713395.1 Dehalococcoidales bacterium
CTCTACCCATCTTCCTGCCTGATTATCGTTAAAGATGATTGTGGGATTGCATAACATATTATATTAATTTATGCACATTGGCAATAGTCCTTTAGTCGTTATGCCAGCAAACCGCCATCGATCACCGGCGTGTGACCGGTGACATAACTGGCCGCATCCGAGGCTAAATACAGCGCCCCGCCAGCGATCTCTTCCGGTTCCGCCATTCGCGCCATGGGGATATAGCTCTGAAAAAGCATTTTGTTTATGCTTGCCGCATCGGCATTTTCCAGCCTGATCCCGTATTGCGTCTTCAGATACGCCATCGTTTTCTGGTATTGGGGGTTTTCTGCGTCCCACATCATGCGCGTCATCACGGTCCTGATATAACCAGGCGCAATGCCGTTGACCCGCACGTTGTGTTTTGCCAGATCCCAAGCCAGCCCGCGTGTCAGCATGACGACCCCCGCTTTTGAGGCGCCGTAGGGACTGCTGGCGCGCCGCACTGTCCCCAGCCCTTCCACCGAGGCGATGTTGATAATGCTGCCGCTTTTACGCGCGATCATTGTTTTCACTACGGCCTGCGTACACAGATAGGTGCCTTTAAGATTGATATCGATCACTGCGTCCCAATCGGCCTCCGGCAGATCGGCGATGGGGGGAGTGCCGGGGCTGATACCGGCATTATTGACCAGGATATCGATTTTCCCGTAGGTCGCCATGACCTGGTCGACCATCTTCTGTACCTGGTCGCTTTTGGAAACATCGGCTTTCAATGTCAGGCATTGCCTGCCCATACCTTTCAGTTCGGTGGTTAGTTTGGCGAAATCTTCATTTTCATCAACGTAATCGCAGATGGCGATATCGGCGCCGGCCTCGGCGAACGCCATGACAATCGCTTTCCCGATGCCGCGCCGCCCGCCGGTCACTAAAGCCACTTTATTTTTCAAAGAAAACCGTTCCAGAATCGTCAAACTCCGCTCCTTTGCCACTTCAACTGATACTAAATAGTTTAACCGCGAATCCAGCGTTACACATTTTGTCAACGCCATTTCGCCGTAAATATGTGCCTGTCCGGTTGCGGTAGATAATTGCGGGAGTTTTCAGGCTTTCTTGCCCTTGATCGGCGCGGTGCCGTAACCGCCCAGGTCGATCGTGCCGGATAAATCGGCCGGGGTCACCTGGAGATTGAAAGTCAGGTTCAGCATGCCGCCCATGGGGCTGGGCATGGTGCCGGTAAATTTGGCGTTTTCGCCGTTGCAGGTGCCGGTGAATTTCAGGTTGCCGAACTGTGTTTCAAAATCGCCGCTTAAATTATTGCCTTCACTCTTAAAAGTGCAGGTGCCGGTGCCCGATCCCATCGGGGTATCGATAGTGACATTGTACTTCCCGTTGATCGCCATGAATAACCCTCCTTATGTTCCGGTAAATTACCGTACGTATATTGTTGAAAATTACTTGCCGGTCAAAAAGCCCGGCTGCTGGAAAGCGGGATCCGGATAAGTATAGAAGCCTTTACCCGTTTTCACGCCGAGTTCGCCGCGTTCGATATAAGGTCTGACCACTTCAAACACACCGCTGAGGGCGCGCAGCGGGGAGTTCCCTCCGGCGGCGCCTTGGCCGACCCCGGCGATGACATCAAGACCGACAGCATCCATGCTGGCGAATGGCCCGTAGCTTTGTCCCGTCACCAGCATCCAGGCACGGTCGACTTCTTCAGGCGTGGCGGTGCCATCGGCGACGGAAATCAAGCCCCCGACATACCACATGCCCAGCATGGTGTTATAGAGATAGCCGCCTTTTTCTTTGCGCATGATGCCGGGCACCAGCCCGATGCTTTGGACGAACCGGGCGACTGTATCGATTGTGGCCGCGGCGGCTTTATTACCTTTCATCACGTCCACCAGCGGGGACAGTCCGCTATGAAAATGCATGGCCACGAACTTCTCCGGGTGTTGCAGCGCCGGTTCGATGTCACTGACCAGTAGACTGGAAGTATTGGTGGTGAGAATGGTTTCCGGCGGGCACAGTTTTTCAAACTGCGCGTGTATTTTTTGTTTCAGCGAGACCTGTTCCGGCACGGATTCACTGGTGATACCGGCGTCTTTAGCCGCCGCGGCGGCATCAGTGGTATAGACAATTGAGGCGAGGGCTTTTTCCAGACCAATCTTGCCGGCATCGGCGCCCAGCCGTATCTTAGCGGCGTACTGCCGATGCAGCAGGGGGGCTTTTTTGATAGCCTCCCCAGAGACATCGTAGAGAGCCACTTTGTAACCGTGGACGGCGGATACCAGGGATATTTGCAATCCCATGGTGCCCGCGCCGATGACACAGATTTTCTTGATTTCTTTAATGGGCATCATGATCTCCCGCTATTGCGTTGGTTTTATTCCAGGATTTTGACCGCGCCCATGCCGCCGCCCGTCTGCGTGGTCATCGTCGCGTCGAAGACCTGCTTCACCGGCAGAGCCGCCAGTTTATCGATGATGTGCGCCATGGTGGGCAGTTGTTCAAATGTCCCTTTAATAAAACGAATATCCGCCTTTCCGGTTAGCACTTCGCGTATGGTAGCGGTGGCCGCGCCTTCATTGGTGGAGATGGTTAAATAATCGGCATCAGTTTCTAACATCGAGCCGGTCTTAAGAATGAATTTGTGGCAAATGGGGCCGGAGTTGGGGGGCGAGTTTTTAGCGGCTTCGGTTCTCTGTTTCAGTTCGGCGGGTGTCAGGGGATGCAGCCCGGTGACATTGATATCCAGGAAGGTAAAGCCCTGCCAATGGGCAATAGCCTGGCAGGAGTCGTTGAGGATTCTTAGACGGGGCAGATCGGCATAAATCTTGGGCCAACCCAGTCCCTCTCTTCCTAACAGGATCGGTTCGGTCAGATTTTCCCAGACGACCGGCAAGAAAGAGCCGTAGGTCTTGCCATTTTTCCCGTTGTGGACCACCGGCAGCATGACCATGAAAAGGTTATAAGTGCGTCCGGCTAACCATTTAATGCCGCCCTGGTAAATAGCGACCACCGTTACCACGGGCGCTCCGTTGATGGCGAGATTCTTACCGGGCGGGAGCATGGCTTCGAGCAATTTCTGGTCGGTGAGGAAACTCACGGCCACCGAAGTCTGCGCATCGCTGGTGGAAACGGAACCTTGAAAAGCCCGGGAAGAAGTTTCCGCGTTCAGGAAAGCTTTATTTTTGGGATCGATTTGCATGGCGGCAAACGTCTGTTTCAGGGCTTCGAAGTTGGTAGGCATAATGGTGATGGCGGCATTTACATTGGGCGATTTTTCAGATGGAATAGACATTTTGATGCTCCTTTATCCTTTTTTCTCCGCAAGCGAATTTCTCGTGATGATGGTAATTATAATTATAATAGTTTAGAAAGTCAACTAATGTCACACGATTATCACAAAAATATTTCATGAACAGATAGCGGAGAGACCGGAAAAAATATGGAAACGGGGCTTGATAGGGTATAATATAGGACGTAGGAAAAATGGCTTCACAAGTATTTTATCGGAAATACCGTTCCCAATCTTTCAGTGACCTCGCGGGACAGGAATCGGTCAAGCAGACATTGCTCAATGCGCTGAAGACCGGTCATATTTCGCACGCTTATTTGTTTTGCGGACCACGCGGCACCGGCAAGACCTCCACGGCGCGTATCTTTGCCAAGGCCGTCAATTGTTTGACCACCGGCGGTAAAGGCGAACCCTGCAACACCTGCGAGATGTGCCTGGCGATCAGTGAAGGCCGCGCCATGGACATTATCGAGATCGATGCCGCCAGTAATAACAGCGTCGATGAAATCCGCACGCTGCGGGAACGGGTCAACGTCTCGCCGGCGCAAGCCAGATACAAGATTTATATCATCGACGAATTCCACATGCTTTCCAACGCGGCTTCCAATGCCTTGTTGAAAACACTGGAAGAACCGCCGCCGCACGTCATTTTTATCCTGGCGACCACGGAAATTCATAAAATCCTGCCGACCATCATGTCCCGCTGCCAGCGGTTCGATTTTCACCGGCTATCGCAGGCGGATATCACCGGGCGGTTGGATTATATCGTCAACGCGGAAAAACTAAAAATCGAGCCCGATGCCATGAAGATGGTGGCGAAAGCCGCTTCCGGCAGTTTGCGGGATGCGGAAAATCTGCTGGAGCAATTGGTCACTTTTTACGGCAGCGATATCAACTTCCGGCAGGTGCAGGAATTGCTGGGTATTACCGGCGATGCCCGCGTGAAAGAGCTGGCCAAGCAAATCTTCCACGATGATACCCGGACCGCCATCAAGACGATCAATAGTGTGAACAGCGACGGGTTGGATTTACGCAATTTCAAACGCGAATTGGTGGAGTATTTACGCTGTCTGCTGTTGGTCAAAACCGGTTCGCCGGAAGCCATCGATGTGACGGCGGAAGACATGAAAGAATTGAAGGAACTGGCGGAAAAAGCGCCGCTGCCCAAAATTCTCAAGGTCATTAAACTGTTCAGCCAGGCGGAAGTGGGCACGGAGAATCATACGGTGTTGCCTTTCGAACTGGCGATCATCGATAGCGCCCAGAAAGAAGAAGCACCGCACCAAGCCGCGCAACCCGCGCCGCGACCCATGGCGGAGACCACCGCTCATTCCGCCGCGCCAAGAACGGTACATCCGGTGGAAAACAAACCCCAGATGGCGCGCGCCTATACCCCGGCGAATCCTGCTCCGGTGCATGAGAAAAAAGATATGCCTGCCACGGCGGAACACAAACCCGCGCCGGTGGCCCACTTTTCCGCGCTGGACGCCGGCAGTGTTTGTGAGAAATTGAAACACGATTGGCGCAGCATTCTGGAACATGTGCCGGTAGACGTGAAGAAAAATCATACCGCCGTGGCCATTTTACGCAGTTCCGGGGTGACGCCGGTCACTTTTGAAAAGGACACCCTGACGATCTCTTTAAGGTACGGTTATATGAAAGACAAGCTGGAAGAGATGGAGAACCTGCGGGTCACGGAAAAAATCTTCAGCAGCTATATGGGGCATAACTGTAAAGTGCAGTGTATTTTAGAAAATAACCATCTGGTAAAAGCCGCGCTAAAACTCGGCGCGGAAATCGTAGATGTGGAGGAAACATGAATCTCGATATGATCAGACAGGCCCAGCAGCTCAAATCCAAGCTGGACCACGCCCAGAAAGAATTGAAGAAAATGCAGATCGAGGGCGATTACAATAAAGGCGCCATCAAGATCGTCATGAACGGCGAACAGAAAGTGATCTCCGTAAAGATCGATACCAATCTGGTAGACGTGAACAACACCAAACAACTGGAACAGAGCATTACCCGGGCGATGAACGAAACCCAGGAAAAAGTGATCAAGATAGCCGCCCAGAGCCTGAAAGAAGCCACCGGCGGTCTGAAGATCCCGGGATTGTTCTAACAAAATATCTTCCTCTCCCCTCGGGATAGGGGGGAATACACGTAGAGTTAGGAATTGTTTATGGCTCAAAATAACACCGCTGCCACAGACGCCATCAGCCGTCTCATCCAGGAATTGAATAAACTGCCGGGTATCGGGCCGAAAAGCGCCCAGCGGCTGGCATATTATTTACTGCGCGCCCCGCAAGAGCAGGCGGAAAGACTGGCGAGCGCCGTGATTTCCCTCAAACTGGAAATCAAGCTGTGTTCGTGCTGTTTTAATGTCACCGATGCCGATCCCTGCGCGCTCTGCCGCAACGAGCAGCGGGACAGGACCAAGGTCTGCGTGGTGGAGCAGCCGCAGGATATTCTCGCCATCGAACATACGGGTGTGTATAAAGGCTTATATCATGTGCTGCACGGCGCCCTTTCGCCTACCGAAGGGGTTGGCGTCAACGATGTGCGTATCAAGGAACTGACCGCCCGTTTGACGGACGGCATTGTCAAAGAAGTGATTTTAGCCACCAACACCAATCTGGAAGGCGAACAGACCGCCATGTACCTGAACCACGTTCTCAACCCGCTCGGTATCCGGGTCACCCGGCTGGCGCGCGGTCTTCCTTTCGGTACGGAACTGGAGTATGCTGATGATGCGACTCTGACCCGCGCCCTCGAAGGTCGCAGCGAATTATAGTCTGTCCCCGCCTGCCAGTTGCCGGAGGTAAAGCATGGCAAAAGTTTCACCGTTGCTTAACGGCCTGACTCTCATTACCGGCCGGGCCAACCCGGCGCTTGCCCACGAAGTCAGCGCGATTATCGGTATTCCTTTGTGCGATATCCACACCAGCACCTTTCCGGATTCTGAAACGCACGTCCAGGTGGAAGAAAGCCTGCGCGGCAAGGATGTCTTCATCATTCAACCCACCTGCCCGCCGGTCAACGATAACCTGATGGAACTGCTGATCATGATCGATGCCTGCCGCCGCGCTTCCGCCCGGCAGGTGAATGCCATAGTGCCGTACTTCGGGTACGGGCGGCAAGACCACAAGTCTACCGGCCGGGAGCCGATCACCGCCAAACTGGTGGCGGATATCATCAGCGTGGCGGGCGCCAGCCGTGTCGTGGCGGTCGACCTGCATTCCGCGCCCATTCAGGGTTTCTTCAATATTCCCATGGACCACCTGACGGCGGTGCCCTTGCTGGCAGAAAGCTTCAAAAAAGCTAAATTCAAGAATGCGGTCATCGTTTCGCCGGATCTTGGCGGCACGAAACTGGCGGAAAAGTATACGGACATCTTGCATTTGCCGATGGCGGTCATGTCCAAGCGCCGTAAAGGCATCGGCGGGCGTGAAGTGGAGTTTTTTGTTTCCATGGGGGAGGTCAAAGGGAAAATCGCCATTATTACGGACGATGTGATCACCAGCGGCAGCACCATGAAACTGGTGGACATTTTGCTGGCGGCCGGAGCAAAAGAGGTGTTTATGGCCGTCACTCACCCTGTGTTGGCGGCTTCCGCCCTGGATCGTGTGCGCAGTTCCCCGCTAAAACAACTGGTGGTGACCAACACCATCGCCGTGCCGGAAAACAAGCTCCTGGGCGGTAAAATCAAAGTCGTTTCGCTGGCGCCATTGCTGGCTAAAGTGATAAAAAACATCCACGAAAATACCTCGGTCAGTCAAATCTTTACGGAACAGCATATCAATTTCCCGGTGTAGACCATGGTGAAAAACTCCGGCGGTAATTACGACCAGGCTTTCGTGGCCGAACACTATGATAACGTGTATGACCGGCTGCACCGCCTCGATGTGCAATTTTACGTGGACTACGCCAAAAAGACACCCGGCTCTATTCTGGAATTGGGCTGCGGCACGGGACGCGTCTTGATCCCCATTGCCGCTGCCGGTAAAAAAATCACCGGGCTGGACTATTCGCCGCTGATGTTGCAGAGGTGCCGGGAAAAACTGGCTTTACAGCCCACGGCGGCGGGAGAAATGGCAACGCTAATTCAGGGCGATATGACCAAATTCAACCTGGAGGAGAAATTCAGTCTGATCACCATGCCGTTCCGGCCTTTTCAACACCTGATCACCGTGCGCGAACAAAAAGCCTGTTTGCAATGCGTGCGGCGTCATCTGGATAAGGAAGGTTTACTCGTTTTCGACGTGTTTCAACCTTTTTTGCCCCGTTTGACGGATACCAGATACCTGATGGAAATAGATGTGGAGCCGGAAATGGCATTGCCTGACGGGAGGAAAGTCCGGCGCACCAACCGCACGGCCGCCTTTCATCCGGCGGAACAATATAATGACATTGAGCTGATCTACTACATCAAATACCCGGACGGCCGGCGGGAAAGACAGGTGCACGCCTTCCCCATGCGTTATTTTTTCCGCACCAAGATGGAACATCTGCTCGAACTCAGCGGTTTCGAGATAATCGACTTTTTCGGGAATTTCGATAGAACGCCTTTTACGGAAAATTCCCCGGAAATGATTTTCACGGCGAAAAAGGCGGGCAATTGATGTCCACGCCGCGGGAATATCAGACCTCCGGTATCATCATCCGCAAAACCAAGCTGGGAGAAGCCGACCGGATACTGACCGTTTACACCCCGGAACTGGGGAAATTTGATGCTGTTGCTAAAGGGGTGCGCCGTCCCAAGAGCAAAATGGCGGGGCACCTGGAGCTGCTGACATACAGCCAATTGACGCTGGCAAGGGGGCGCTCGCTGGACATCATTACCGGCAGCCAGACAATAGAAAGCTTTTTACCCTTGAAAAACGACCTTTGGCTGATGTCTTACGGTTTGTACGTCATCGAACTGGTGAACCAGTTCACCGCCATTGAGGTGCCGGATGAAGACCTGTTCCAGTTGGCCCTGACCACCTTGCGGCAATTATGCCAATCCGATAACCGCGACCTGCTCCTGCGATATTTTGAAATACAGCTTTTGCAGCATTCCGGCTACCGTCCGCAATTGCGTGAATGCGTCGCCTGCCATCAGGTATTGCAGCCGGTAAATAATTCCTTCAGCGCCAGCAATGGGGGCATTCTGTGCCCTTCCTGCGCCGCCAGACAGCCGTTCGCTCACAGCATCACCGTCAACGCCATCAAGGTGCTGAGGTTCATTCAGGATAACAGTCTGGAATCGGTCTTGAAATTGAAGATCAACCCGATACTGGCGCGGGAAATCGAGGGCGTGACCCGCGGCTATTTGAAGTATCTGCTGGAGCGCGAGGTGAAATCCGTGGCCTGGCTGGACGATCTGCGGGAGCAGATGCGGGTGATGGTGAATAAGAAAGTGGTTAACGCGCCTGATACAGGGGACGCGGAAAATGCAGCAACGGAGGTATAAACAATATGGATAAACACCCGTATCACAACATCGATGAATATATCGCCGGTTTCCCGGTAAACGTACAGGCAATTCTACAAAAGCTGCGGCAGGTGATCCGGGAAGCAGCGCCGGAAGCTGAAGAAACCATCAGTTACGGCATGCCGGCCTTCCGGCAAAAAAATATCCTGGTGTATTTCGGCGGGTTCAAGGGGCATATCAGCCTTTTCCCCACGTCATCCGGCGTCAGCGCTTTTCAGCGGGAATTGGCGCCTTACGCAACGTCCAAAGGCACGATCCAGTTTCCCCTGGATAAGCCGATTCCCTACGAACTAGTGAAAAAGATCGTGCAATTCCGGGTAAAAGAAGTAAACAGTAAAGAAAAAAAGTAAAATGGATCCCCGATCAGGTCGGGGGATGGGACTAAACAAAAAAGGGAGAGACCTTAAGTCTCTCCTTTTTTAATATTCTCTCCATAATGGGAATCCAGACTAAACTTAAGGCAATCTAGTTATTCCTTAAGTAACTATCCACTTCACGGATCAGGGTATCGCGCTCTTCTTCATTGATGCGCTGGTTGGTA
>JAQTOJ010000070.1 GCA_028713395.1 Dehalococcoidales bacterium
CGAACAGGCCTGGCTTCGATGTAACCACGGTATCCCATGGGTTCCAGTTGAAAACGTGGCCCATCCTCGTCTGCCCATTCGAACCCGTACAGTTTCGGGTCAAAAGTTTTCATCACTTCCCAAAGGTTGCTGATGGCTTCTTCAAAGTTGTCATCATCGTAGGGTTGCCCCTGGAAAATCATCATCTTGCAAGGTGGTAGATCGATTATTTCAAAACCGGCGGGGAGTTTTCCTTTAAAACCCTTGGCCACTTCAACTCCCTGACAGTAAATAGAGGTACCGTGGTTACGGAGGTTTTCCGGCAACCACATACCGATAGGTTCATACAATGCTTCTTTGATACCAGAGAGTAGTCTCCATACGTCATTGATGTTACCCTCATCGCACCCTGTTTCTTCGCAATACTCGAAATAGTTGGTGGCTTTGCTTCCCCGTTTTAATATTAGTTTCCTTGCTGGGCGATCAATTACCTGGATAATAACGGTATTCTGTTTGTTTTTTGCTGGCATTTCAGGCTCTCCTTGCTTTTTGTTAAGGTAAATATCACGGACTCCGGGAGGCATAAATAATTTCAACGGCGGTTTATTCATAGAATAAATATAAGGACTAACACCAAACTCTCTGGTAAAAGCCCGGGTGAAACCTTCGTGCGACTCAAAGACAAAATCTAGCGCCACATCTACGATACGTACACCCCCCTGCTGCAATTTTGATGCTGCCTGAGTCATACGCCGTGCCCGGATATATTCGAAAGGAGCTTTACCGGTTAACTCCTTGAACGTTCTGGCGGCATGCCATGGGGAGTAACCGGCTATCTTTGCCAGCGCATTTAAAGAAATGGGGTCACCAAGGTGTTGTTTCATATAATCCTGCATGCGCTGGACGGCGTTGATCTTATCCCAACGATCCGTGTTATTACCTCCAAAATAGAATATAACAGCGGCAACAGATGGGGTTCTTGACCGGCATTGCGGGAATTAAGCGAAGAGGGTGTTCTGATCCCCTAATAGAAATATCCGGCTATCTTTAACGACGGCGGTTGACGATGAAATCCGCCAGGTTATACAGACTCTCTCTGGATTCATTTGCTGGTAAATTTCTTAAACCACGACAGGCTTTTTCTTTGTACTCGGCGGCGATATCAAAACACTTGCCGATAATATCCGAGTTACGCACCATTTCAATAGTTTTGGCAATGTTCTCGGTTTGCTTACGGTCTGCAAAGAGCTTCTGTACCGGATTATTCAGCGGGTATTTTTCCACCAGCATCAAACCGGGCAAGGTCAAAGTGCCCTGTGCCAGGTCCGAGCCTACGGGTTTTCCCATTTCTTTTTCCGTGCCGATATAGTCCAGAATATCATCTATGATCTGGAAAGCCACGCCCAGGTTATAACCGTAATCGTGGAGGATTTTGATGGATTTTTCAGGGGCGTTGCTCAACACTGCCCCTGATTCGGTAGCCATGACAAAAAGAGCCGCCGTTTTGCAGCTAATGCGGAAGTAATAATGCTCACGTGATTGATTTAAAGCAAAAGCGCTGGCGGACTGGGCAAGCTCGCCGTTGGTAATGACCATCAGGGTTTCAGAAAGCAGTTTGATGACCCTGAGGTTCTCTGTACTGGCCGTCAGGGCGCCAGCTTTAGCAAACAGGTAATCACCAAGCAAGATGGCCTTTTCCATGCCCCAGAGTTTGTTGATGGTTTCACGTCCCCACCGCATATTGGATTTGTCGATCGTATCATCGTGCACTAACGTAGCCATGTGCATCAGTTCTACGGAGGTAGTCAGCGGTAAAAGCCGGGGCATATCGAAATCGTAGAATTTCGCTGAGAAAATTGCCAGGGCTGGGCGTAATCTTTTGCCGCCGCCTTTAAGGGCGTAAGCCAGCAGTTCCTCCATCCAGGGCGCGTCGATAACACTTACGGCTTTCAAGCCGTCTTCCACGTCTTCTAGTTCTTGAACAATCGGCTGGTAGATTTCGGTTAATTGCAAGGTCTGCTCCCTTCAGTGACCCAGTTTCTGAGTTTCTTTTTCAATGATCTCATCATCGTACTTGGTGAAAAGGGCCTGGGGCTGGCGTAAAAGTTGACCCGGCTTGGGAAGATCGATTTTCCATGGAGCACTTTCCACTTCGCCCTGGAACCCCAAATATTCATGTAATTTCTGGGAACTGAAAGGCAGAAAAGGATAAAGCAATGTTTTCAAAATAGAGATGACGCTGATTGCGGTGTAAAGCGCATCCGCCGCAGCTTGCCGATCTTGCTTAATGGTTTTCCAGGGGGCTTTTTCGTCCAGGTAGCGGTTCGCGGCATGCGCCAGTTCCATAGAACGCTTCAATGCCTGCCGGAAATTACAGTTCGCCAGCAGTCCATCCACCTCGCCAAACACTTCGGATGCCAGGCTCATCAACTGACGGCTTTGTTCATCTTTAGGCTCGGCGACCGGGACTTTACCTTCAAAATTTTTATAGGTGAAAGTGAGAACACGGTGCACCAGGTTGCCGTAAGTAGCCACCAGCTCATCGTTATTACGGCGGACGTATTCGCGCCAGGAAAAATCAGTATCATTCGTTTCCGGCATATTGGCGGAAAGCACGTAACGCAGTGGATCGGGGGCGTAATTATTCAAATAATCGGGTAACCACACTGCCCAATTGCGACTGGTGGAGACTTTTTTACCTTCTATCGTCAGAAATTCATTGGCCGGGACATCGAACGGTAAATTCAACCCGCCGTACCCCATTAAAATGGCCGGCCAAATAATAGTGTGAAAAGCTATATTATCTTTACCTATAAAGTAATAACTCCTGGTATCCGCCTGCCAGAAATCCTGCCACTTTTCGGCATGACCGGTGGATTTCGCCCATTCTTTGGTAGCGGAAAGGTAACCGATGACGGCATCGAACCAGACGTAAATGCGTTTATTTTCGTAACCTTTGACTGGGACCGGTATACCCCAATCGAGATCCCGGGTAATTGCCCTATCCTTCAGGCCGTCCTCAAGATAGCGGGTAGAAAAATTGAGCACGTTTTGACGCCAGAAATCCTGTTTTTTGATCCATTCCAACAACCGGTCGTTGAAAGCACTGAGCTTCAGGAAAAAATGTTCAGTGTCTTTATAAACGGGCGCGGTGCCGCAGGTTCTGCATCGGGCTCCAATCAAGTCCTGGGGATTTAACGGTTTGCCACAGGCTTCACACTGATCGCCCCTGGCTCCGGTTGATTTACAGTGAGGGCAGGTACCTTCAACGTAACGGTCAGCTAAAAAGCGCGCGCATTTCGGGCAGAAAGCTTGTGAAGTGGTCTCAGTATAAATATACTTTTGTGCGAGTAATTTCAGAAAGATATCCTGAACCACTTCCTTGTGGTTGGCGGTCTCGGTATGTGTAAAAAGGTCATATGAGATACCCAATCTTTGCCAGGTATCCAGAAAATCGCGGTGATAATAATCCGCCACCTGTGCCGGGGTCTTACCTTCCTGTTCAGCCCTGAGCGTCACCGGTGTGCCGTGTTCATCGGAACCCGAGACCATCAATACCTCATCACCCTTGGCGCGGTGATAACGGGCAAAAATATCTGCCGGTAAATAGGCGCCTGCAACCTGACCGATATGTACCGAGCCGTTGGCATAAGGCCAGGCGACACAAATCAGTATTCTTTCGCTCATTCTTCCTTATCCGCTTCCGGTTCTGCCGGGATCACTGCTTCCGGCTCGATATCAACATCATCCGTAACCGGCGGGGCAGTGATTTTACCCTTGAAATAGGTGGTGATTTTCTCACCCTTTTCGATACGGGTATCGACATACCCCTTCTGGGTGGCGCATTTCACGCAGTACCGTTTTTGTTCCGCAGTTGGGTCTTCAGATTCCACGCCTTTCTTTTCTTTCACGATCAGATACCGCTCGGAATACGGCACCAATTTTTTACAGCTATCACACTGGATTTTACCCTGAGATATATTCCCAATACGCATTGATGGACCTCCTTTTGATGTTAACCGGATACTATAAAATATACACTATTCAGCTTTATTTTGCCTTAACCACGCTTGATATAATTCTTTGCGGTTCAGCTTACTTTGCGACATCAATTGCGCGATGGCGGTCCTGGCGCTGACGCCGTTTTGTTTCAAACGCTGTAATTGTTTTTCGATATCTTCGGTAACATGGGGGGATGCCTCTTCACTTTTACCCCCGATCACCAGCGTGAATTCACCGCGGGGTGTCTGAAAATATTCTAACGCCTGTGTGAGCGAACTGCGGTAGATTTCTTCGTGGATTTTGGTGAGCTCGCGGCAGACCGCAGCATTCCTTTCGCCAAACACCAAAAGTATGTCTTCCAAAGTCTCCCGCAGACGGTGCGGAGCTTCCAGGAAGATCATTGTGCTGGTTACCGATGCATATTGCTGGAGGAACCGGCGGCGCGCCGCCTGACGCGGGGGGAGAAAACCCAGGAACAAGAAGCTATCCGTTGGCAGGCCGGAAACCGCCAGCGCCGCGGCGATGGCGGAAGCGCCGGGCACCGGCACGATCTTCACATTATTTTTTACGGCAGCTTTCACCAGTTCATAACCGGGGTCGGAGATGCCGGGCATGCCGGCGGAAGAGACCAACGCGACGTCCCGCGTTTCCAGCGTGTGTAAAATCTCATCCAGCTTTGAGAGTTTATTGTGTTCGTAATAGCTGGTGAGCGGCTTCGTAATGCCGTATTTGTGTAACAGGTTTTTAGTTTTACGGGTATCTTCAGCGGCGATCAAGTCCACTTCTTTCAACACCCTTAAGGCGCGTAGCGTAATATCTTCCATATTGCCTATGGGGGTGGCCACGATATAGAGAATGGGCATAATTACCGACCTTTATTTTATAACCAACTGCCATGGGAGTTAGGCTATTATAGCTTATCCATCAGGTACACTCAAAGATGTAACGTGCCTTGACTTGCAACACCCTGTTTGTTATATTTTGACTAAAAGAGGGGAAGAAGGAATGCCGACAGCAAAAACTATTAAACCGCAATTCAAACAACTAAAACAGTCTTACGGATTTGATGAAGTCGCCATAGTGCCCGGCGATGTCACCGTTAACCCCGAACAAATAAACATCGAACTAAAGATTGGGGAGGTCAAATTAGACATCCCCATTCTTGCATCTGCCATGGATGCCGTCACGGATGTGAATTTCGCCATCCTCTTGAGTAAACTCGGGGGGCTGGCGGTGTTACACTTGGAAGGCGTCCAGACCCGCTACGAAAACCCCGCCGATGTTCTGAACGAACTGGCTAATACCCCAAATGATAAAGTCACCGCCTTAATGCAGAAGATTTACACCGCGCCGATCAAGGATAACTTAATCGCAGAGAGAGTGCGCGCTATCAAGAAAGCGGGGGCTTTATGCGCCGCGGCTGCTTTGCCCGCCAATACCAAACATATGGCGCCCATAGTGGCCGAAGCCGGGGGTGATGTCATGGTCGTCCAGGCGACTACCATCACCGCCAGGCACATCTCAAAGAGCTACCGCGGCCTGATTTTTTCTGAAATCTGTAAACAGGTAAAAATCCCCTTTGTGGTCGGGAGTTGCGCCAGTTATTCCGCCACCATGGAGTTGATGGAAAACGGCGTTTCCGGCATTCTCGTCGGGGTGGGTCCCGGCGCCGCCTGCACTACCCGCGAAGTCACGGGTGTCGGCGTGCCCCAAATCACCGCGACAATTGATTGCGCCGCCGCCAGAGATGTTTATTTCAAAAAGACGGGGCGCTACGTCTCCATCATCACAGATGGCGGTTTCAAGAAGGGCGCCGACCTCTGTAAAGCGATCGCCGCCGGCGCTGACGGCGCGATGTTCGGTTCGATCTTCGCCCAGGCGAAAGAAGCTCCCGGCAAGGGTTATCACTGGGGAATGTCCACACCCAACCCCGCTCTGCCCAGAGGCACCCGCATTAAAGTCGGCACCAAAGCGCCGTTGAAACAACTGCTTTTCGGGCCCACCTCTGTTACCGACGGGACGGAAAACTTTATCGGCGCTTTACGCACAGCCATGGGTTTCTGCGGGGCTTCCGATATCGCGGAATTCCATAATGCCGAAATGGTCATCGCGCCTTCCATCACCACCGAAGGTAAATTCTGGCAGTTGACCACCGGCCGGGCCTAAACTAAAAAGATACAAGAAAATAAAAAGGACTCTCAACTGAGAGTCCTTTTTTGTTGATACGTTATTCGCGAGTTCGTTTATTCGTCGTCACCGTCATTATCTTCATCAGGTTCTTCTTCTCTCTCACGGGTGGAGGCTGAGACCTGTGGTAGCACTGGTGACATCTTGTCCTTTTTCTTTTTAGATGGGAAGGGCAAAGAATCAATTGCCTCCCGGATTACATTCAGCGCGGTAAGCCCGGCCTCATCCGCCACTTTCACCACTAACCCGCTGATACCGGTTTCCCAGATTTGTTGAATCTCAGTTCTGGTAACACTTTCCCCAACAACAACGAGCACCGGCTTATTGAGCAGACCACCGAAGCGGTACAGAGCCATCAATTTTTGCCAGGTCAGGGCTTCGTTTTTAACATGGTCGATCAAAAACGCATCCACCTGTAATTCATTAGCCGCCCGCAACATGATGTCCGTAATATCGTTTTCCAGTTGCAACACGGTGCCGATTTTCACGTCCAAAGATAATACCGTGCTATCTGCCGGTAGTATCACAAAATCAGCTTGAGATTTCCCGGCTTGTTCTACCTCAGTAGCGTCGCCCTTCTTCAACCAAACGCCCCAGGTTTTTTCAAAGCTGTTTTTTTTCACCGAAGAGAACACCACCGCATCTACCACGGCCAAACTATCTCCTAAATTTGCCGCATTACTCCCCAGTGAGGCGATCAACTGGATTTTGGGTCTTTCCGCCGCGCTTTTTGCAGCTCCAAAACCCATTGGAGGCGGCGGGGGTTGTGAGACCTGCTTCAACCTGTCAATAAATTTACTCATCTATATTTTCACCTGTATGAATTCTAACTAATCATATTTTACAACAAAACCGCCTATTTCACTGTTACCGATTTTGCCAGGTTGCGCGGTTTATCCGGGTCCAAAGCCCGGAAAACGGCGGAGTGATAGGCGAACAGTTGCAACGGGATAATGGTGACCAGAGGATAAAATAACTCCGGCACCGGAGGGATCCTGATCCATTCATTGAAAAGAGATTCAAACTTATCAGAGACACCAATGACGTAAGCACCCCGGGCGGCTGTTTCCGCGATATTGGGCAGAATTTCATCGAACGTATAATCGTGGGGACAGATCGCCACCACCGGCGTGCCGCGGTCTATGAGCGCCAGGGTGCCGTGTTTCAATTCCCCCGCCGGCATGCCCTCCGCGTGCACATAAGCCACTTCTTTAAGCTTCAAGGCGCCTTCAGCCGCTACGGCAAAATTGATGCCCCGGGCAATGAAGTAAAAGTCATGTTGGTTTTTTAATTTCAACGCCAAGTCGTTGGTTTCATCGGCATCCGCCACCAGACTCTCTTCAATTTTCGCGGTTACCGAGGTCAGTTGGTTTTTACCTTCTTCGTATTTATCGGCCAAAGCAAAAGCAAGCAGATAAAGCAAGGTTAGTTGCGCCGTAAAGGTTTTAGTGGCGGCGACGCCAACCTCCGGTCCGCTTTTCATATAGAGAACACGATCACTCAGCCGCGCCAGCGAGGAATCGACGGTATTCACCAGCGAGATAATTTTGGCGCCTTTCACCTTGGCGCGTCTTACTCCATCCAGGACATCGGCGGTTTCCCCGCTCTGCGAAATCGCTAACACCAGTGTCTGCGAGTCCACTGATTCGATGAAATACTCGAACTCCGAGGCCATGACCACCTCACCGAAAATCCCGGCCACTTTAGAAAACACGTACCGACCGATCAGCGCGGCATGTCGTGAGGTGCCGCAAGCCGTAAAGACCACGTGCTTCACCCGCCGGATTTCCGCAGCAATTGCCATTACTTCCGCTGTTTCCTGACAAACGGCCCGCCTGATCGCCGCCGGTTGTTCGTGGATTTCTTTGAGCATAAAGTAATCGTAAAGCCCTTTGGAGAGTTCGCCGTGATACCAATCGGTCTTAATCGGAGCGCGTTTTACTTTTTCCCCGGATTCATTGTAGATGCTGACACCCACCCGGGTGACGACCACACATTCTCCTTCTTCGATCAAGATGACGCGGTCGGTAATACCGTGGAAAGCGAGCGCATCGCTCGCCAGGTAATTCCCCTCCGGGCTGATGCCGATAATCAACGGACTTTCGCGGCGGGCGCCCACGATTTTATCCGGTTCGCGGCTGGAAATCGCCAGTATGGCATAGGACCCTTCTAGTTCCTTAACCACTTTCTGCAAGGCCTGTTCCAAAGAGAGCCCGGTATGAACGTATTCATCCAGCAAGTGAGGTATGACTTCGCTATCCGTCTGGGAGAGGAAACGATGCGTACCTTTAAGGCGCTGGCGTAATATTTCATAATTTTCTATAATGCCGTTGTGCACGACCGCAATTTCATTATCGCAATCCATGTGCGGATGAGCGTTCGCCGCGCTGATCCCACCGTGTGTCGCCCAGCGCGTATGCCCGATACCGATATTACCGGGTAGCATATCGAGGTGCTGCTTGGCAACTACTTCCATTAAAGAACCCGCATCTTTACCGGCATGAATTTGCCCCTGGTAAAGGGTGGCGATACCAGCAGAATCGTAACCCCGGTATTCCAGTCTACTCAAAGTATCCAGTAAAACAGATGCCGCTGGCTTTTCCCCGATATAACCGACGATACCACACATATATGTTTAACCTTCTACATCCTTCACTACAACCTGACCCGGCGGAATGCGTGCACCGGCGGCAATTTTCATGCCCGGCATGATACTCACATTCACCCCGGTTTTAGTCCGGCTACCAATGATCGCGCCCAATTTGGCACGGCCGGTATCTACCAAGGAACCTTGAATCTTTACCCATACCGGTTTTTCATCGAAACGCCAGTTGGCGGTCACAGTGCCCGCGCCGAAGGAACACCGCTCACCCAATACCGAATCGCCGATAAAATTCATGTGCGTCTGACAACCTTCTCCGAGGTAAGATCCTTTGATTTCCGTGCCGAAGCCCACCGTACATTCAGCCCCAACATGACTATGCCCGCGTACCAATGTGTTATTGCCGATAATACTGTTTTTGCCGATATACACCGGTCCTTTGATAACGGCATTCTCCATCACCCGCACGCCATCCTCAATGATGACCTTGCCTTCTATAACCGCTTTCTCGGAGAC
>JAQTOJ010000071.1 GCA_028713395.1 Dehalococcoidales bacterium
ATCGCGGGTCAAGAGGCCGCTCTGGCGGAGTTTGAGTTTATTTTCTTCATTGGCATGTAACAGCGCGCGGGCGACGCCCATGCAGATGGCATCGGCCTGGCCGGTGATACCGCCGCCGGAGACTTTGACCACGACATTGTATTTGCTCAGGGTATCCGTGACCACCAGAGGACGGGTGATGGCGTAGCGGTATTCGGTGCGGGTGAACCGCTCTTCATAGGGCGTGCCGTTAACAACGATAGCGCCTTTGCCCGCCATCAAGCGGACGCGCGCCACCGATTCTTTTCTTCTGCCTGTGCCGTAATAATACTTTTCTTCCATGAATTCCTCTCTTTAATTAGCTGCCGGTGCGGTGGTTTTGGCGGTCTTTTCTTTTTTCAAGGTGTAAGGGTGAGTTTCGCCGGTGAAGACGCGCAGCCGCTTCATCATTTTGGCGTTCAAGAGGTTGCGGGGCAGCATCCCTTTCACCGCGTGTTCAATCACCTGTTCCGGTTTCGTTTCCATCAACTTGTCAAGACTGATGGTCTTGAGCCCGCCCGGATATCCGGAGTGCCGGTAGTACATTTTCTGTTCGCCTTTCTTGCCGGTGAATTTGATCTTTTCGGCATTGATGACGACCACGAAATCACCGACATCGGCGTTCCTGGCGAACATGGCTTTGTGCTTACCCATTAACAGGGTGGCGATGCGGGTGGAAAGTTTGCCCAGGACCTCATCCTTGGCATCGATCACGTGCCATTCCCGTTTGATTTCACTGGCTTTGGGACTGTAAGTTTTCATCATTTCATTTCCTCAAATGTCTGGGGATAATTTACTTTAACCAGCGTCAAGCCGCAGGCCGGCAGGGTAGGCCCCGCCAACCCGGGTTGTCTGGCTTTTATAATCGACTCTAATTCGTTCAAATTCATTTTACCGGATCCAATCTGCCACAGGATGCCGGCGGTATTTCTGACCTGGTGGCGGATAAAGGCATTGGCCACGATGGTGAAGACCACCAGGTTATCTCTTTTAGTTACTTCAGCGCGGTAGATATGCCGTACCGTGCTCTTTTCCGGCTCGTCGCCAATCTCGCTGGCAAAGGAGGCGAAATCCTGCGTGCCGAGGAGCAGACGGCAGGCGGCATTCATGGATTCGATATCCAGTTCGCCGTAAATGCGGTGGGCGTAGCGGCTGAGCAGGGGCGAGCGCGTGCGGCTGTTAATGAAATTATAGGTGTATTCGCGGCTGGCCGCCAGGCGCCGGGCATCGAAATCGGTTTTTACCGGATAAGCGGCTTTGACCGCAATATCTTGAGGCAAGTGATAATTCAAACCGTGGACAAAAGCTTCCACGGGCATGGCGGCAGTGGTTTTGAAACTGACCACCTGGCCAACGGCATGGACGCCGGTATCGGTGCGGCTGGACGCGGAAATCCGGATAGTCTCCCCGGTGAGGGCTTTGAGAGCCTTCTCCAGTTCGCTCTGGATAGTGGGCTGATTCGCCTGCAACTGGAAGCCGAAATAATTGGCGCCGTCATATTCCACCACCAGGGCGTACCTGAGGGCGGTGGAGACGTTTTCCAGACTATCCATTAATGGATTGCTCGCGGCCAGGACCATTTATTTCACCAGCTCCAATTGTACGATGGGCGCGCTATCGCCCAGTCTCGGCCCGATTTTAGTAAGACGGGTATAACCGCCTTTCCTATCGGCGTAACGGGTCGCCAGCTCGTTGAACAGCTTTTCGGTGACTTTGGTATCGAACACAACCGCCGTGGCGGCGCGGCGGGCCGTAACATCGCCCTTTTTGCCCAGGGTGATCATTTTTTCCGCCAGACCGCGCACCTGTTTGGCCTTGGCTTCGGTGGTGGTCACTTTTTCATAGTTCAAGAGGTCGGTGACCAGATTGCGCTGTAAGAGTGCTCTGTGTCCCGAGGAGCGGGCTAACCTTCTACCGTGTAATTTAAGTCCCATGGTTTTCCACCTGTATTTTAATTTCTCATTAGCGGGTTATTTTTCAGAATCCGCTTCGTCTTCATCGGTTTCGGCGGCAGCATCATAATCCACCGAATCCGCAGTCTTTAATGTCAAGCCCAGTTCGCTGAGACGTTCTTCCAGTTCCTGCAGCGATTTGATACCGAAGTTACGCAGGGTCATCAACCCTTTTTCACCGCGGGTGACAATTTCACCTACGGTGGTGATGTTGCCGCGCCGCAGGCAGTTCATGGTGCGCACGGAAAGGTTGAGTTGTTCCACCGGCATATTGAAATGCTCGTTGGAAATGGCCGCGCCAGCGGTTTCTTTTTCCACTTTTACGTCAGCCACGTGCCCGAAGCTGGTGAACGGAATCAGCAGCTCGTGCAAAGTCTGGGCGCTACGGCTCAAGGCATCATTGGCTTCCATCGTGCCATCCGTCCAGATTTCCAGATATAACCTTTCGAGGCTGGTTTCCTGCCCGAGGTGCAGCGGTTCGATGATGTAGTTGACCTTTCTGACCGGGGTGAAAATAGCATCGATGGGGATCACATCCACCGGTAAACTTTCAGCGGCTACGGCCTGTTTGAAGCCCACGCCCAGTTCCACGTCAAATTCGACATAGAGTTTGGCGTTTTTGGAATCGAGCGTCGCCAGGTACAGTTCGGGATTGATAATATCAAAATCCGCTGAAGGTTTGATATCGGCGGCGGTGACTCTACCTTCGCCGGTGATATCCAGGAATAATTTCCCGGGTTTATCGGTGAGGGCTTTAATTCTAATAGCTTTGACATTAAGCAAAAACTCAATGACATCTTCTTTGACGTGCGGGATGGCGGTGAATTCATGGTGCACGCCATCGATCTTCACATGGGTAATGGCGGCGCCGGGGAGATGCCCCAGCATGACGCGCCGCAGGGAATTGCCCAGGGTAACACCAAAACCGTTCTCCAGCGGTTCGGCCACGAACCGTCCGAAGTTTTCGCGGGTTTCTACATTTTGAATTTTAGGAATTACTGAAAGTGACAAATCACTCCTCCTTACCGTGAGTAGTACTCAACGATGCTCTGGCCGTCAAATTTGATACTGGCGTCATCAAGCATGGGTTGCGTTACTACTGTCCCGACCAGTTTGGCTTTGTCCAGGGTCAACCAGGCTGGTACGGTTTTGGATTTAATATCTTCGAGCAGCGCTTTGAAATATTCGCTCTTCATGCTGGCTTCTCTGACCGCGATGATATCGTTTTCTTTGACCATATAGGAAGCCACGCTGACTTTTTTGCCGTTGACGTTGATATGGCCGTGCAGCACGATCTGTCTGGACTGGGCGCGGGAATCACCGAAGCCCAGCCGGTAGACGACGTTATCCAGCCGTTTTTCCAGGATTACTTTCAAGTTATCGCCGGTGACGCCGGGCTCTTTAGCAGCCTGGGCGAAGAAGCGGCGGAACTGTCTTTCAAAGACACCGTAGCTATAGCGCGCTTTCTGCTTTTCGATCAGTTGCACGCCGCGTTCCGAGAGACGGCGGCGGCGGCCGCGGGTGGAGGGGGCTTTGCGTTTGCGGTCGATGGCGCATTTCGGCGTCATGCAGCGCGAGCCCTTTAACATTAACTTGTCGTTACAGCGGCGACAGAGGTGACAAACTGAACCTAGATACCTTGCCATATTCCCTTCCTTATACCCTTCTTCTCTTGGGAGGACGGCAACCGTTATGCGGAATAGGCGTCACATCCTTGATACTGAGGATAATCATACCGGCAGCCTGCAAAGCGCGGATGGCGGCTTCGCGTCCGCTGCCCGGACCTTTGACGAACACATCCAGTTGTTTTACACCGTAGCTGGATGATTTTTTCACGGCATCCTGGGCGGCCATTTGCGCGGCGTAGGGGGTGCCCTTACGGGAACCCTTGAAACCCACCGTGCCGGAGCTGCCCCACCCGAGGACATTGCCCGTCGGGTCGGTGATGGTGACGATAGTGTTGTTAAACGACGACTGGATGAATACTTTACCAGCCGGTATTATTTTACGTTCTTTTCTCTTGGCTTTTGTTTTTTTTGGTGCGGCCATTTTACCTCCGATATGTTCAGACTTATTTATTTCTTAGTGGCGCCGCGCTTCTTACCTCTACCGGCAACGGTCTTCTTGGCGCCTTTGCGGGTGCGGGCGTTGGTGCGCGTGCGTTGGCCTCTCAACGGCAGATTGCGGCGGTGGCGGGTGCCGCGGTAGGACCCGATCTCCATGAGACGCTTGATATTCATGTTGACTTCTTTGCGTAAGTCACCTTCGATCGTGAATTCTTTATCGATGACTTCACGGATTTTGCCCAGTTCGGCTTCCGTCAGGTCATCGGCTTTGGTTTCGGGGCTAATAGCGGTCTGTTCCAGAATTTTCTGGCTGGTTTTCGGCCCGATACCGTAAATGTACTGTAATGATACCCAGATCTGTTTTTCTCTAGGAATATCTACCCCGGCGATACGCGGCATAGCATCCCCTCCCTTTTCTCTTTAACCTTGTCTCTGTTTGTGTTTGGGGCGCGTGCAGATGATACGCACAACCCCGTGGCGTCTGATAACTTTGCAGTTCTCACACCTGACTTTAACTGATGCTCTAACTTTCATTGTTTTCCTTCACTTGAACCTGTAAGTAATTCTACCACGAGTTAAATCGTACGGGGACAGTTCGATCAAAACTCTGTCCCCCGGTAAAATCCTGATATAATTGACTCTCATCTTGCCGGAGATATGAGCAAGCACCGTGTGCGCGTTTGCCAGTTGTACGCGGAACATGGCATTCGGCAGCGATTCCTGCACGACACCCTCGACCTCGATCGTCTCCTTTTTCGCCATAATCTCCTTGATTAAGCCCGGGTCAGCACTTCGGCTTCCCCGTCCGTGATGGCTACCGTATCTTCAAAATGGGCGGACAGGCTGCCATCTTGAGTGCGCACTGTCCATTTGTTGTCATCTACCATGGTTTCCCATCTCCCGATGTTCACCATCGGTTCCAGCGCCAGCGTCATCCCCTTGATGAGTTTGGGACCGTGTCCCTGCATTAATCCCAGTATGGATTTGGTGCTGTTGGGTACCTGGGGGTCTTCGTGCATTTGCCTGCCGATGCCGTGACCGGTGTATTCCCTGACCAGCGAATAGCCTAGTGGTTCTGCGTAGGCTTCTATGGCAGCGGTGATATCACCCAGCCGGGCGCCGGCTTTAGCAGCAGCAATACCTGCTTTCAATGCGGCCGCGGTTGTTTCCAGTAACCTCCTTGCTTCAGGGCTGATCATCCCCACGCCCACGGTTCGTGCGGCATCTCCCTGAAACCCTTTGTAGATAACCCCAAAATCTAACGATACGATATCGCCTTCATTGAGTATTCTTTTCCCCGGTATCCCGTGGACGATTTCATCGTTCACGGAGACGCATAAGCTGGCGGGGTACCCGTGATAGCCTTTAAAGGAAGGCTTGGCGCCCAGTTTTATTGCCTCATCAGCGGCAATCTTATCCAAATCTTCTGTGCGCATCCCGGGGCGAACACTTTCTATTAACTTGTTAAGCACGGCAGCGGTAATTCTCCCTGCCTCGCGCATCAGCGCGATCTCGGCATCCGATTTGATGATGATGCTCATCTATTCCGTCCGGGTTTCCCCTTCTTGATGGCATCCAGAATACGTTTTCTAATATCGGTCATGCCGCCTTCACCATTGACTTCGGTCAGCTTGCCGGTTTTGGTGTAATAATCGATCAAGGGAGCCGTCTGAGCGTGGAAAACGCCCAGCCTGGCTTTGATGGTTTCCGGCACGTCATCGGCGCGCTGGTACAATTCCCCGCTGCACTTATCGCAGACACCTTTTACCTTGGGCGGCGAGGCCACTTCATGGTAAGGGGTCTGGCATTTGCGGCAGATCCAGCGGCCGCCGAGCCGTTTCATGAGTTCGGTATCCGCTACTTTGATATAAATAACATAATCTATGGCTTTTTTCTGCTGCGCCAAAGCTTTATCCAGCGCTTCGGCCTGCGCCAGCGTGCGGGGGAAACCATCCAGTATCACGCCCTGGGCGCAATCCGCCTGCCCGATTCTTTCCAGCAGCATGGCTACGGTAATTTCATCCGGCACGAGTTGGCCTTTTTCCATGTACTCTTTGGCTTTCATGCCCAGCGCCGTGCCCTTTTTCTGGGCATCACGGAACATATCGCCGGTAGCGATGTGGGCTAACTGCAGCTCTTTGGCGACTTCCGCCGCCTGTGTTCCTTTGCCCGCGCCGGGGGCGCCGAGAAATACTACGTACACGTTTTCTCCTATTTTATGAAGCCTTCATAACGACGCATCGTTAACTGGGCTTCCATCTGTTTCATCGTATCCAGCACAACACCCACCATGATCAAGAGACCCATACTGGAAAGGGTAACCGATTGAATGCTGGAGACAAACCGGGCGATGAACGGGATGACGGCAACAACGGCCAGGAACAAAGCTCCGGCCAGAGTAATCTTGGTAATAATGTTGTTAATATAAACCTCGGTCTGTTTACCCGGACGAATGCCCGGAATAAAGCCGCCCTGTCTCTGTAAGGTGCCGGGCAGGTCCTGTTCCTGGAAGATGACCATGGTGTAGAAGAAAGCGAAGGCAATGGTCAAGAGGAAGTAGAGCACCCAGTAGGTCATACCTAACGGGAGGGCGGTATTGGAACCGAAAATCTTCATGATAGTGTTGGCGAAGTTGGGGTCGGCTCCGGCCGGCGCCTGGAAATAGCTGGCGATCATATAGGGGAACATGACCAGAGATTGGGCGAAAATGAGCGGGATCATGCCCGCGGAATTGACTCTTAAAGGAATGTGGGTGCCGCCGGAAGCGCGGTACATACGGCCGCCTTTGAATTGTGTGCGGGCGTATTGCACGGGGATACGGCGGTGCGCTTCCGTAAAGATGACGATCATGACGATGGTGGCGAGCACAATGAAGCCGTAAACTACTGCCCCGACAACGTTGGCCGAACCACCGACGAAGATATTGCCGATCTGTTGGGGGTAACCGGTGATGATACCGGCGAAGATCAAAATGGAAATACCGTTGCCGATGCCGTATTCGGTGATCAATTCACCCAGCCAGACGAGGAACATGGTGCCGGCGACAAGAGAGACAATCATCGAAGCCCAGGAGAGGGGGTCGATCGTGCCCGTCATGACACTGGCATTTTTCATGAGTAATATCTGGCCGTAGCCGGAAATGGCTGCCAACGGTATCGTCAGCCAGTGACTGATGCGGTTGACTTTATTTCTGCCGGCTTCCCCTTCCTGGGACATCATCTGTAATTTGGGGATGACCGGGACCATTAAGGTCATAATAATGGAGGCAGTGATATAGGGATATACACCCATGGCGGCGACACTGAAGGTACGCATCGCGCCGCCGCTGAGCATATCCAGCAGACCCGCCATCTGGTTGGTCTGGAAGAAATTACGCAGCGCCACCGTATCCACACCGGGTAGAGGGATATGGGCAATAAAGCGGAAAGCAACCAGCAAACCAAAGGTTATCAGGATACGCCGTCTCAGATCCGGGAGACGGAAAGCATCAAGCATTGCCTGAATGAGTCTGGGCCTAGACTGCCTGGGCCGCATGCTTTACCTCCTCGGTTTTCCCGCCCGCCTTGGTAATTTTTTCTTTGGCAGTGGCGGAGAACTTATCGGCTTTAATGGTCAAAGCGCGGTCTAGTTCGCCCTCACCGAGCACTTTCAAGGGTTTCAGTCCGTTTTTGACCAAACCGGCTTCTACCAGTTTCACCATGTCAACCACGGTGCCGGCTTCAAAGCCATTCAACTGTCCGATATTGACGACTTCGTATTCGGTTTTGAAAATGTTGGTAAAACCGCGTTGCATGGGCAGTCTTTTAATAATGGGTAACTGGCCGCCTTCAAAACCGGGTTTCATTCTGAAACCGGAACGGGCTTTCTGCCCTTTGCAGCCTTTACCGGAATAATTGCCTTTGCTACCGTTACCTCTACCCACGCGTTTGCGGTCTTTGCGCGCGCCCGGGTTAGCGGAGATATTATCTAATCTAATCAACTTACTTCCTCCACTTTCACGAGATGTCTCACCTTGTTGATCATCCCTCTGATCGCGTTGGAATCCTCGTGAACAACACTCTGCTGCAGGCGGTGGAACCCTAAGGATCTTAAGGTATCTTTCTGGGTTTGAGGGAAACCGATACCGCTTTTTACCTGGGTGACTTTTATTTTAGCCATTGGTTTTTGCCTCCGCGGCCGGTTGCTGGTGACGTTTGGCCAGCTCTTCGGCGGGTCTCTTCAGGGAACTCAATGCCTTAATGGTAGCTCTGGCGACATTGGTCTTGTTCGAAGTTCCCAGCGATTTGGTGAGGATATCCTTCACTCCGGCAGATTCGAGCACGGAACGCATACTGCCGCCGGCGATGATACCGGTACCGGGCGCCGCCGGTTTGAGCAGTAATTTAGCCGAGCCGACTTTGATCTCGATTTCATGGGTGATCGTGGAGCCGTTCAGAGGCACCTGAATGAGGTTTTTGCGGGCGCTGGCGCCGGCTTTATTGATGGCGATGGGAACCTCATTGGCTTTCCCCAGACCCACGCCGACAAACCCGTTGCCGTCCCCGGTCACGACGAGCGCGCTGAAACTCATGCGTTTGCCGCCTTTGACCACTTTGGCCACGCGGTTCACGTAGATCAGTTTATCGGTGAGCTGTAATTCCGATGCGTCAATTCTATTAATAATTGCCATAACTTTACGTCCTGTAAATATTTACTTTAGAACTTTAAGCCCTGTTTGCGGGCGGCTTCGCCCAGCGCTTTGACACGGCCATGATACTTGAACCCGCCGCGGTCAAAGGCGACTTCGGAAATGCCTTTTTCCACCGCGCGTTTGGCGACCAGGGCGCCGACGAGGCCGGCGATTTCGCCCTTTTTCTTGCCTTCAGCCTGTTTCTTGATTTCAGCATCCAGCGAAGAGGCGGTTGCCAGGGTATTCCCTTTGGTATCGTCAATTACCTGAGCGTAAATTGGCGCAACGCTGCGAAAGATCGCTAAACGCGGTCTGGCGACTGTTCCGTTTAACGTTTTGCGGATGCGAGTGTGTCTTCTAACACGAGACACTCTGCGGTTAAACTGTGCCATTTATTTTCTCCCTATCGCCTTACCAGCCTTGCCCGCCTTGAGACGAACAGGCACGCCTGCGTATCTTAAACCTTTGCCTTTATAGTCATCGTGGGGTTTGATGGCCACGATTTTGGAGGAGGCCAAACCAACCAGCTCTTTATCGATACCGACCGCTTTGACCTTGGTGGTG
>JAQTOJ010000072.1 GCA_028713395.1 Dehalococcoidales bacterium
ACCGAGAGAATCTGTTGGATTGATTGGGCAGGTTGGTAATCAGTATTCTATGCCAATTTTAAGCCCGGCACGACATCCAGCGAGAGGTCTGACTTATAACCGCTCTGGGACTTATAATAAGCGCAGGCCGCGATCATGGCCGCGTTATCCGTGCAGAGGGTCATGGGGGGAATGATGACCGGCAGCGGGGAATGGGCCGTTAAAGATTGTCTGAGGGCTTTATTAGCCGCGACACCGCCCGCGAGTAATATTTGCTTCACTTCGTATTCCAGCGCCACGCTGACGGTCTTACCGACCAGCGTTTCCACCACGGTGTTCTGGAAGCTGGCGGCCGCGTCGTTGGCGTTAATGATTTTCTTTTCTTCCACCAATCGCAACAGCGCGGTCTTGACGCCGCTGAAGCTGAAATCGTGGCTGTCTTTGATGCGGGCTTTCGGCAGCGCGACATTGTCCTTGCCTTGCAAAGCAGCTTTTTCGATGACGGGCCCGCCCGGATAACCGAGTCCCAGTAGACGCGCCGCCTTATCGAAAGCCTCGCCGGCGGCATCGTCACGGGTGCGTCCCAGCAGGGCATAATCGCCGTGGCCGCGCATCAGTACCAGGTCGCTGTGGCCTCCGGAAACGATCAGGCAGACCAGAGGAAATTCGGGGGTCTTGTCCGTCAGCCAGTTGGCGTACATATGCCCTTCAAGGTGATTGATACCGATGAGCGGTAAACCGCGCCCCAGGGAGATGGCTTTGGCGGTATTGACGCCGGTCAATAACGAGCCCGCCAGCCCCGGTCCGTAAGTCACGGCAATGGCGTCGATGTCCGACCAATCGACATGAGCTTTGGTCATGGCCGCCGCGATGATGGGGATGATGCTGAGGGTATGCTGCCGTGAGGCAACTTCAGGGACGATACCGCCGTAACGGGCGTGGATCTCCACCTGGGAAGCGATTTCGTTGGACAGGATTTTGCATCCGTCTTCGACCACGGCGGCGGCGGTTTCATCACAAGAGGTCTCGATGCCCAGGATTTTCATATGTTTTGATTATAACACGAGTGCCAGCTATCAGATATCAGCCATTAGCTTTTGGCGATTAGTTTTGACACTGCCCGATTCGGTTGTTATGATGGCTTAGGTGGATTATGCCAACAAAGGATGACCGTGCAAAAACTAAGAATCAGCTTTCGCCGCGGGGCGGAACTCAAGTTTATCTCACATCTGGACATGATGCGGCTCTGGATCCGGGCATTAAGACGCGCCCGCATTCCGCTGGTCTATTCGGAAGGGTTCTCGCCGCACCCCAAAATCGCGCTGGCGGCGCCGCTTTCGGTGGGAGTGACCGGCGAAGCGGAATTGATGGATATTACCGTGGAGAAGATCGTTTCACCGCACTGGTTCAAGAATACCGTCAACCAGCAATTGCCGCAGGGCGTTGAGGTGCTGGATGTTTATACCATTCCGCCGACGGTGCCCTCTTTGCAGTCACAGGTGCGTTTTGCCATTTACCGGGTGGAAATCTCTACCGCCAAGACGGAAACAGAAATCAAGGCGGACATTCATCAACTGCTGGCGCAGGAAAACATTCCCTGGCACCACGAACGCGATACCGGCCGCCGGGAATATAATTTACGGACTTTGATCGATACCATCGTGGTGATGGGTTGCCAGGAAGGCAAGTGCCGGTTGGAAATGAAACTACGTTGCGACGAAAGCGGTTCCGGGCGTCCCGAACAGGTGGTTTATGCCCTGGGGTTCAATCAGTACCCGGACAGCATCGCACGTGCGCGTCTGGTTTTAGGCACGGCGCGTTAATTTTCTTGTTGACGAGGCATTCATGCCGGTAAAACAAAAAACCATCGAAGCGCGGGTAAGGGATTTTTTCAAAGATAATCCATTCACCGGCGGCAGGCTATTGGTGGCCGTATCGGGGGGACAGGATTCCGTCTGTTTATTAAGAGTATTGACGGATATCTGTGCCGATCTAGAGATAGATTTGCAGGCAACACATCTCAACCACCAACTGCGGGGAGCGGAATCCGATGCCGACGCTCAATATGTGTTCGATCTGTGCCATAAGCTCAGGCTGCCGGTACACATCGGGCAGATTGATGTAAAAAAATATCAGCAAGAGCACAAACTCACGCTGGAAGAAGCGGCGCGCGAGGTCCGCTACCAATTCCTGGCGGAGACCGCCGCGTCGACCGGCACAAAGACCGTCGTCATCGCCCACACCCGCGATGACCAGGTGGAAACGATTCTGTTGCATATCCTGCGCGGCAGCGGCACGCGAGGACTGGTGGGGCTGAAACCGGTCACCCAACGCCGCATCGCAGGGAAAAAATTGACGATCATCCGTCCTTTGTTGGGCGTGACCCACGAGGAGACCGGAGTTTATTGCCGGGCACATAAACTGCAACCGCGCTTCGATACCAGCAACCTTTCAGTAGAACCGCTGCGCAACCGGGTAAGACTGGAACTGTTACCGGCTTTGCAAACCTATAACCGGAACGTGGCAGAGGCATTGTTAAGGGCGTCCCGTATCGCGGCGGACGATGTCACCTATTTAGAAGATGCCGCCAGGAAAAAATGGCGGCAAATCGCCGCCCTTAAACAGAATCAAATCATCTTCGACCGGGCAAAAATAACGGCGCTGCCGGTGAGTATGCAAAGGGCGTTGTTGAGAATGGCGGTGGAAAAACTGACCGGTACTTTGAAAGACATCGAGGCGCGGCATATCGAGGACATGCTGGAGTTCTTGAGGAAACCGGCTGGGAAGCGCATGGATTTACCGTACGGCATGACTTTTGCGGCTGATTATGCGCAATTTGTTTTAGGGCTGACCCCGGAAAAAGAAAAAGCCACGGGTCTCGCGGGGGAAGACACCGTCAAGCTAAACGGCCGCACAGTGATTCCCGGCTGGGAAATCAGCGCAAGCTACGTTCCGCGACAAAAAGACTATGTCAGCGATGTTTACACCGCCTATCTGGATGCGGATAAAGTGGGGGAAAAACTACTGGTGCGTCCGCGGCAAAGCGGCGACCGTTTCCAACCGCTGGGCATGAAGGCGATGAAGAAGGTCAGTGAATTTTTACTGGATGCACGGGTGCCGCGAGGGCAGCGGGCGAGAATTCCTATTTTGGTTTCAGAAAAACAGGTAGTGTGGGTGGTCGGTCAGCGGATCGACGACCGCGTGAAGGTAACATCCGAAACCGGAAGAGTACTAAAGATAGTTTTCGAACGTAAAATATGAGTCTGGTTTCGCTTTTATTTGGCAACAGCCAGATGGATTTGCTAGAATTAGTGGTTAGTGAAAGCAAATTCGGAGGATTTTTTTAATATGGCAGACACAATTATCGAAAATGCGAAAAAAGAGGGCAGAAATTTACTGACCGAAATCGAAGCCAAAGCGCTTCTTAAGAAAGCCGGCATCAATGTGGTGGATACCCGCTTAGCCAAGACCAAAGAAGAGGCACTGGCGATCGCCAAGGAACTAGGCTACCCGGTAGTCATGAAAATCGCTTCCGCGGACGTGGTACACAAGACCGACGCCGGCGGCGTGAAGCTCGGGTTAAAGACCGCCACCCAGGTGGGCAAGGCTTTTGACGACATTATGAAGTCCGTGAAAAAAGCGGTCCCTAATGCGAAAATCGATGGCGTTTCCGTGCAGACCCAGGCGAAACAGGGCGTTGAAGTCATCATCGGTATGTCCAAGGACGCTCAGTTCGGACCCGTTCTCATGTTCGGTCTCGGCGGCGTGCTGGTGGAAATCCTGAAGGATGTTTCTTTCCGCATCGTCCCGCTGGTCAAACGCGATGCTTCTGAAATGATCCGCGAAATCAAAGGGTTCCCGCTTTTGAATGGCTACCGCGGTTCCGACCCCGTGGATGTCGCCAATTTGGAAGCCATGGTGTTGAAGGTATCCGAGTTCATTGAGAAAAATCCTGAAGTCAAAGAGCTTGACCTCAACCCGATCTTCGCCTACAAAGACGGCGCGATTGCCGTGGATGCCCGCGTTATCCTGGAAAAATAACCCAAACCTGAATTACGATTCGTAAAAGGGGGACTTGTGAAGAGTCCCCCTTTTTTGTTAGAGTAAACAGCAGCAAGCTGCTGAAACCTTTGTTAGAGTTGGGGCGTTAACAGTAGCAAGCTACTGAGACCTGCACCTACATAGAGGATCGAAGTAGTAAAATCTATAACGCGCCTGGAGGTGACACAATGAACCTGCAGCAGTTTACATTGGATATTTATAACATGCTCTATCTGCAACTGGAACAAACCATCAAGGGCTTGACCCCCGAGCAATTAAATTACCAACCGAAGCCGGAATCCAACAGCATCGGCTGGCTGATCTGGCATGCCACCCGCAGTCAGGACAGGATGAATGCCGACCTTTTCGGGGAAGATCAACTCTGGATCAGCGCGAAATGGCATGTGAAATTCAACCGGTTGCCCGATCCGAAAGAAACCGGCAACGGGCATACCCCGGCGCAACTGGCGGCTTTTCGTGTTCCGGATGCGCAGACTTTATCAAATTACTACAAGGCCGTTTTTGAAAAAACCCAATTGTATATCAATACCCGCCTCACGGAGTCCGATTTGCAGCGTGAGGTATACAGCCCCACTTTTGAATCAACGACCACGGTGGAGAGGAGAATACTGGGGACAATCAATAATTTGCAGCATATCGGGCAGGCAGGTTATGTGCGGGGCTTGCTCAGCGGGATAGGCTGGTACGGCAGATAAGGAAGCAGGAAGAATCTCCCTCAATCCCTCCTTACGAAGGAGGGAAGCTTTACGCACAGAAGATAAGAAGTAGGAAAAATCTCCCTTCATCCCTCCTTACGAAGGAGGGAGACAACGCGTTACTATGACAGAATGGACTGCGACATTCGTTGGTGTATTGGCTGTCAGGTTACTAGATGTCTCACCTATTTTACGCTCACTACAGGTAAAGAGCCTGCCCCAGGTGAGCGACTCCGTCGCCATCCCGTATGAATCCTAAAGAATCGGGACTTGAACCGGGAGAGATACAGAGGGATTTGATTTTTATCCCATCCCATGCAGGGAGAGGGATACAGCTTAAATGCCGCCGGATTCCAATTGTCATTGGAATGACGTGGAAGCGGTCATTGGTCGTTAATATCATTTGTGTTAATATATTGCTATTAATGAACGAAGAGGGATAGTGCTATGCCCCCAAAAATCGAACATATACCGGAACAACGTCTGCAAAAACTAAACAACATCCGCGCGTTGGGTATCGATCCTTACCCGCCGCGTTATCACCGTACGCATACCACGAAGCAAGCCATCGAGCTTTTCGAACAGGCGGAAAAGGATGGCAAAACAGAATCAGCCGAGGTCAATGTGGCCGGACGTATCATGGCCAACCGCACCATGGGTAAAATATCCTTCATCGACGTCCATGACAGTACCGGTAAAATACAGCTTTTCATCAGCAAGAACGAACTGGATGAACAGAGCCTGGCATTATTGAAGGAATTAGATATCGGCGATATTATCGGCGGGAAAGGGGTAGTCTTCCGCACCCGCAGTAATGAGCCCACCATCCGCGCGAAAACATTGACGATGCTTTCCAAGTCATTACAACCGCTGCCGGAAAAATTCCACGGTTTGAGCGATGTGGAAATCCGTTACCGGCAACGTTACCTTGATTTGATTTCCAACGAAGATGTGCGTAAGACCTTCGAGACACGCAGTAAAGTGGTGAGCGCGATCCGGCGGTTCATGGACGGGCGCGGCTTTTTGGAAGTCGAAACCCCGATTTTGGAGCCGGAAGCTAATGGCGCGGCGGCGGAGCCGTTCGTGACCCACCACAACAAACTTGATAAAGATATGTATTTGCGTATCGAGACGGAACTGCACTTAAAACGTCTGATCGTCGGCGGCTTTGAGAAAGTCTATGAAATCGGGCGGCTTTTCCGTAATGAAGGCGTTTCGTTTAAACACAATCCGGAATTTACCACCATGGAAAGCTATGAAGCCTATGCAGATTATAATTCTGTGATGGAAATGGTGGAACAATTGGTTTCAAGCGTAGCGTTGGAAGTGCTCGGCACCACCGCCGTGCCGCGCGGCGATACGATCATCGAGCTGAAAGCGCCCTGGCAGCGATTATCCTTCCGCGATGCCATCACGCAATACAGCGGCATTGATTTCGTGCAGTACCCCACGGTGGAATTACTGCGGTCGAAGATGCGTGAAAAAGGCATGGAAGTCGATCCTAAAAATAATTGGGCGCAACTGGTGGATGAATTGCTGTCTAAATTCGTCGAACCGAAACTGATACAACCGACCTTTTTGATCGATTACCCGGTCTCGTTATCGCCTTTAGCTAAAAAGAAACAGGGGCAGGAGAGAGTGGTAGAACGTTTTGAGGCATTTGCCGGCGGCTTTGAACTGGCCAACGCCTTTACCGAACTCAACGATCCCCTCGACCAGCGGGAGAGGTTCACCCAGCAGGCCAAAGACAAACAGGCGCTGGGCGGCAATGGGGAAATCGATGAGGACTTTTTACTGGCGATGGAGCACGGCATGCCGCCGACGGGAGGTTTAGGGATGGGCATCGACCGTTTGATGATGCTGCTGACCAACAATTCGTCTATCCGTGAAGTAATTTTATTCCCGACGATGAAGGATAAACCCAACGAAATAACAGATAAATCCTAAGTCCGAATATCGAAATCCGAAATCCCGATAAATACGGGATGTACCACTTTCACTGGAATGACGTGAAAACACAATATGTCTTTGCGAGCCATCCCGGATAGGGAGGCGCGGCAATCTAAACAAAAATATATGGATCCCCGCTTGCGCGAGGATGACAAAAGGAGTGTCATATGTTAGACATAAAATTTATACGCGATAACCCGGATGCCGTTAAACAGGCGATCATCAACCGGCACGATACGGCGCCGATCGATGACATATTACAGGCGGATGCCAACCGCCGCACCAAGATGACCGAGCTGGAAGAACTGCGCCGCTCCCGCAAACAGGCTTCCAAGGAAAGACAGGCGGATGCCGCTGAAGAAGGCCGGGCATTGCGCACCAAAGTCCGCGACCTGGAAGAAGAGATCAAGACGCTGGATGTCACCCTGAACGATTTGCTGATGCGCCTGCCGAATATCCCGGACGCCCGGGTGCCACTAGGCAAGGATGACAGCGAAAATCCGGTGGTGAAGACCTGGGGCGAGGCGCGGAAGTTCGATTTTACGCCCAAGGCGCACTGGGATTTAGGACCGGCCTTGAATATCATCGATTTCGACCGCGGGGTGAGGCTTTCCGGCACGCGGTTTTACGTGTTAAGGGCGATGGGCGCGAGATTACAAAGAGCCTTGATCGCCTTTATGCTCGACCTGCATACTTTTGAGCATGGCTATACGGAAATCTACCCGCCGTTCATGGTGAAAAAAGACTGTTTGCTGGGCGCGGGGCAGTTGCCCAAGTTCGCCGACACTCTTTACCACGACATCGAGGAAGACTATTGGTGGGTGCCGACGGCGGAGGTGCCGGTGACCAACCTGCACGCGGGTGAAATTATCCCGCCCGGACAGTTGCCGTTCCATTACGTTTCCTACACAGCCTGTTTCCGCCGTGAAAAGATGTCCGCCGGTAAAGATGTACGCGGCATCAAGCGCGGGCACCAGTTCGACAAGGTGGAGATGTATAAATTCACCGAGCCGGACAAATCGGATGCGGAACTGGAAACGATGCTGAAAGACGCCGAGGATGTTTGTCAAAAATTGAATTTGCCTTACCGCATTACCCAGCTTTGCACGGGCGACATAGGGTTCGGGGCAAGATTATCCTACGATGTGAATGTCTGGGCGCCCGGCTGCAACGAGTGGCTGGAAGTCAGCTCCTGCTCCAATTGCGGGGATTTTCAGGCGCGCCGCGCCAATATCCGCTATAGACCCACGAATGATGCCAAGCCGCAATATGTGCACACGCTCAACGGGTCCGGACTGGCTTTACCGCGGATCATGATCGCCATCATGGAGAACTACCAGCAGGCGGACGGCTCGATCGTGGTGCCGGATGTTTTGCAAGACTTTGTGAGAGCGAAAATCATCAAATAAATCCCAAGCACAAAATCCTAATCCCGATAAATACGAGAGGCGCTGTAATCTCACCCTAATATTCACCGGGAGTTCGCCACGCCCCGATGAAATCGGGGCTCGCGATGGGCTAGATTGGAATTCAGATAGCATAAAATATCATCGATTAATTAAGCATCTGGATTCCAGTCCCGATTTCATACGTGATGTACCGCTTTCGCCGGGATGGATATCAGGGATGGTTCGCTTACACTCGCCTGTAAATTCAAAAACACAGCAAGGCGGTGGTTCGGAGGGTTATGCTGGCGGACGAGAAAAGCGGCGGACCAGGGTTGGTCAAAAGGCTTAGAGTTCGCCACGCCCGTGGAAATGGCATATCCCATTTTAATAGTAACGGGAATAATTGACAATCAGGCGTACTCATTGTATCATCAAAGTAGATACGAAAGCGAGGTGTAATATGAAGACTCGTGTGCAAAAGTGGGGAAACAGCCTGGCGTTACGCATCCCCAAAACATTTGCCGATGAAGCCGGGTTGCAAAGAGAAACTTCCGTAGAACTCTCGGTGCTTGAGGGTAAGCTACTCGTAACTCCTTTAGCCAAACCCCGACCGACACTTAGGCAATTGCTGGTGAAAATCACGCCTGAAAACCAGCACCAAGAAATAGAAACCGGGCACCCGGCGGGCAAAGAAATATTGTAGTGTCAAAAACCTATATACCCCGAAGCGGCGATGTAGTCTGGATCACCCTGAATCCGCAGGCCGGTCATGAACAATCCGGCAGACGCCCCGTGGTTGTCCTTTCGCCGGAAAGCTATAATCAA
>JAQTOJ010000073.1 GCA_028713395.1 Dehalococcoidales bacterium
GAGGGCATTCGCCCTCCGTCTTCTGGAACTACTACCTTGTCCCAACCAGATTACAGCTATCCATTAGCAATCAGTACCGAAGAAAAAAACCATATAACGGTTTATTATGAAAAAGCTAAATCAAGATTGTGTATGCCATTCAAATAAATTCGGGATAACGAAACAAGAAACTCACCAGACTAATATAAGGTATCAACTAAAAATTGTTATCACCCAATCTAGTAACCGGGTAAAGTCCATGACAACTAATATTAGTATTAATAGCAATTCAACAATAATAGCAACCTTACCCCAACCGCCAACAACCCTTTGATAATGTTTTCGTCCATCAAGTTTATCTATCAAAGATACGCTCTGGATTTTCCCAAATATAGACTTTGTTATGGTCGTTGAGATAGGCAAAAACAAGTCAAATAAAGCCATTAAAACCATAACAGAGAATAATTCTATTGGTCTACCTTGAACTATTTCATCTGTACCTGGATTTAGAACCACTATCGCAATGGCAACTATTCCTATTACCACCGCACAGTACGACCATATTAGTCCTAAATATGTTGTAGTAACGCAATTACTCTCATCTCGATATTTAACCCACTGATTTGCGCGTAGAATTATTATTGCGCCGATAAATCCTATTGCTGATATGAAACCATTGATCGGCATAACTATTACCTTTTTGATCTAGCAGTTTAGATTCTATTTTTCCTACCGTGGCTCAGTTGATTTCCGGTGATATTCAAGAGTAGTAATTCTATTGTTTCAAATTAAAATTAAGTTTGATTATATGACTAACATACATAAATAGCAATAAACTTATATACAAGTAACTCGTACGTATAAACAACGACCATATATAGCGCAGCCACTTTACTTCTCGTAATGACCAGGTAAAAAAGAACACCCTCACCGGAAAGGTGAGGGTGTTCTTTAATTGTGACTTACTTGAAGGCTAGTTCTTGACGGAGACTTCCACCATGCTTTGCCGGGCGATCGACTGCTCTTTGCCGTTGACTTTGATATACACGTGCATCAAGCCCATCACCTCATATTTCCCGTTTTTCAGCAGGCGGGTATCCCACTGCACGGCAAAATTCTCCGCTTTGTCCTCGGATTCGCCGATCTTGAGCCAGGTGCCGCTGCCCTTCTTGCGGTAATACCAGGGGTTGGAAACCCGGCTGACCGGCCCGACAATACCTAAGTCCTTCAACTCCAGCTTTAGCAGGTCTTCATCTACCATTTCCCTTAGTCTGACCGTGCCGGAAAATTTTTTCAGCGTGGCGGAGGGCACAATAAAGTGCGGTCCCCATTCGTAAGACATTTTCTCCTCTTTCACCCGCTGTTCCTCCGGTTAACGTCTTCAGGGTTAGCTATCTAAAACCTTCAAAGCTTCTTCACGGTAGGCATCCATTACATACGGGATACCTGTTACTTTAGCACATTCATCGGTCAAAGACATCAGTTCTTTGCGGCTGATGACATTGACATTGAAGCAACGGGAACCGGCCATCAACTGCTGTAAACCGACCTTGATCTTTTCAGAGTAGCTGTAGATACCGATGGCGCCCAGCGGGATATTTTTGATCTCGCTGTTGCCCACGAGTTTCTTGACATCTTCGTCGTTGACGAAAATCTCTTCAACGGTGGAACCGAACTGACTGACGGAGGCGGGCAATTTACCCTCTGCCATCCACTGGGCAATGTTCTTGCCGACCATACCCGGGATCATCAGCGCGCGTCCCATGCAAACGGCTTTCACGAAGGGAGCGCCCATGGCCAGGGCTTTGTAAACGCCGTCTTCGCTGGAGAAACCACCGGCAAAAGCGAGATCGGGGGGTCTTTGACCCTTATCGGCTAAGCGGCGGGCAAAATCGTAAGCGGCGGCATGCAGATAAATGGTGGGCACGCCCCACTCTTCCATCATGCGCCAGGGGCTCATACCGGTACCGCCGGCCGCGCCGTCGATGGTCAGGAGGTCGATCTTGGCATTGGAACCCCACTTGATAGCCATGGCCAGTTCGCGCAGGCTGTAAGCGCCGGTCTTCAGGGTGATTCTCTTGAAACCCATGTTGCGGAGCTCTTTGACTCTGTCATAGAAACCCTGCTCGTCGATGAAGCCGAGGCGGCTGTGGCGTTCGAACTCTTTAATGGCGCCGGCTTTGAAAGCGGCTTGATTGGTGGGATTGGAAGGGTCCGGGGTGACGATGTAACCGCGTTTCTGCAATTCGATGGCTCTTTCCAGGCTGCCGACTTTAATTTCACCGCCGATACATTTGGCGCCCTGACCCCATTTCAGTTCGATGGTATCCAGTTTGTGTTTCTTGGCGACATATTCAGCGACGCCGAGTCTGGAGTCTTCCACGTTGCACTGCACCAGGATTTCGCCGTAACCGCTGTGATAGCGTTTGTAAACCTCAATGCGGCGGTCCATATCCGGCGCCAGGGAGACTTTACCCTTGGCATCCCGTTCCAGTTTCGGATCAATACCGCAGACATTTTCACCGCAGACCAATGTGACGCCACTGAGGGCGGCGCCCACGGCGAAGTGTTCCCAGTTCTTGCGGGCGATCTCGGTGGAACCGAGCGCGCCGGTGAAGATGGGGACTTTCATTTTTACTTTCTTGGTCCAGCCGTATTCAGTTTCAGTGCTGACGCTGGGGAAGGTGGCGGTATCGGGATCGCCCACAACCCCGGCGGGCAGACCTTTGGCGCCCAGCGCGTAACCCTGGATATTGAGATGCGAATAATCTACGGGGTAATCTTTATCACCGCCGGCAGTCACATCACCGAAGGGTCCGGGATAAATCAATTCGCGGCCGCGGAAGGTGGCCTTAAAGACTTCGCAGTTTCCGGTACAACCGTCGATACAGCGGCTGCACAATCCGCTCATCGCCACAACGTTGCGCGAACGGTTGGCTGTTCTGGTGGCATCATTGCCACGGGGGCTTTGCAGGTTCATAGTAGACTCCTTCCAATATTTATTTGATACTCAGAGGGATAAATCCCTTTATATCCTGATTTTTATTGACTTCTAACGGCAATCGGCAAATATTTGCGGATATTTTCCGTTATCTTATAATCAATCGATATTAAATTTTGTTTAGTTACGGTAAAGCCGTCTATATCAAGGTGCTGATTTTGATGAGACTCTGATAATCCACAATGGTGCTCATGGCATGACTCTCCGCGGTGAGCCCGGCTTCTTCAGCGGCGGCGACAGGATTCAAACCGCCGACCAGAATGACACCAATACGGTTGAGATCGACGGAAACTTCACACACAGCTTCGCTGGCATTACCCATGGCGATCAGTCCGCCCATACCAGCCTTCTTCAGCTTGGCAACGGTCTCTTCCACGATGGGGCGACATAAAGAAGGAATTTCACGGTAGTTGGCCAGAATTTTTCCATCGCCTTTTTTCACGGCCTCGGTAACCGTTGTCATACCGGCGCGGATAAAAACCTCCGAGGGATCCATGGAAGAGCCGGCATAATTGATGAGTTCCACGAAACGGAGGGGTTTACTATCGCGCAGTTCGAGAATGCCGCCGAAACGTGAATCCATGGGCACGCCGGCTTTCAATAGAGTACCGTTGATGACGATGCTACAGATGGTAGCGAGCGCAATTTTACCTTTGGGAACAATCGTATCGCCGAAGCGTTCGCCTTCACGGGCGGTGGCCACCAGGTCACTAACGCATAAGCCTTTTTCAAAAACCGGCTTCATGACACGCAGCGCTTCCCCGAATTTTTCTTTGGGGAAATAAGAAATGTTCACCGGCACCAGACCGGAGCGTTTTTCCAGATCGAAATTGGTACGAAAGGCTAAGAGTTCGATACGGGAGATGGCAAAACCTACTTTATCTCTAACGAGCGCGCTTTTTAATTCTTCCAAACCGGCATCGGTAATCAAACGGCCGTCTCTGCCGACCAACTGGGTAAGACCCCGTTCGTCCATGAGTTTCAGGTGATAGCGCACGGCCCGTTCTCCGAGCTCAATACCGTGGATTTTAATCTGGTGGGCAATGACACGGGCGCCTAACGGTTCTTTGGAATCACGCAGTATTTTGAGTATGGCAATGACCTTGCGTTTTACTTCCTGAGTATCCGAACCAATCATTTTTCCCCTTTCCATGTGCTAATCGGCAACCGTTTGCCGTTGAAAACACCCACATCATAATGTAGAGCGGTATAATTGTCAATACGAAGCTAAAAGCAATCAGCCGTCAGCTTTTATTTTTATAATTGTCATTACGCAACCGCCAGAAGCGGATGAAGCAATCTCAGAAAGAGGGAAATCCCCCCGGAGATTGCCGCGTCCTTACAGTCCTCGCAAAGACGATTCCCTGTTTGCAGCGGTTAGCGAGCAGACACGGCCACGCCGCATTCTCTTTCCTATTGCCGTTAACGCACCGCGCACAGTATAATCAATGTAATGAACGACCTGCCGATGCCAGCCAAACCCGACGATTCCAAAACACGTGAGGAATTACTGCGGGAGATCAAAGAACTGCGGCAATGGCTGAACGACATGGAAGCCTCCAAACTGCAAGCCACCCAGGATGAAGAGATCGTCCGGGTTTTCCGCAGCAGTCCCATCGGCCTGTTTATTTTACAGGACGGCAAATTCAAATTCGTCAACGAGAACTTCCGCGGCGTGGTCACCGGCAGCGTGACCGACCTGCTGGAAACCGAATCAATGAAACTGGTGATCCCGGAAGACCGCGAAATGTTAAGGGATAACGCCATTAAAATGCTCAAGGGCGAAAACATTGCGCCGTATAAATACCGCATCATCACCAACACCGGGCAAATACGCTGGTTGTTAGAAGGCGTAGTCTCCATACACTATCAGGGACGGCGGGCGGTGCTCGGGCACACCATGGACATCACCGAGCGGGAAAAAGCCCAGGAAAGGCTGGAAGAAGCCTACGAAAAAGAACGTAAAGCCCGTCAGGACCTGGAGGCTGAAGTGCAACGGCGTGTGGAGTTTACGCGGGCGCTGGTGCATGAATTGAAAACCCCTTTGACGCCCATTATGTCCTCCAGCGAGTTATTGGTGAGCGGCTTGAAACAGGAACCGTGGCTGAGTGTCGCCAAGAATATATTGCGCGGCGCCGGCAACTTGAACCGCCGCATCGATGAACTGCTGGACCTGGCGAGAGGTGAGATCGGGCGGTTAAGGCTGCGCCCCACCCGCGTCAATGTCATCCGCCTGCTGCAGCAACTGGGCGGCGAGATGATGGCATTGGCGGCCAACAACGGCCAGGCACTGACCGTAGAACTTCCGCCTTTCCTGCCGCCGGTCTGGGGTGACGAAGACAGATTGCGGCAAATCGTATTGAATTTATTGATCAATGCCACCAAGTTCACACCGGAAGGTGGTAAAATAACCCTGCGCGCCAAAGATGCCGGGCAACAGATCATTTTCCAGGTACAGGATACCGGCCGCGGCATACCGGAAGATGAACAGAAACTGCTGTTCCAGGCATATCACCGGCAGGCTAACGATGAAGAGAATCTGAGCGGACTGGGGCTTGGTCTTTCATTATGTAAATTATTGGTCGAACTCCACGGCGGAAAAATCTGGGCGGAAAGCGAACCGGGCAAAGGTTCCACCTTTTCCTTCTCCATACCGGTCCGTCCCACCGAGCAGGAACAGGAACAAATCAGCGGGGCTTAGGAGATGTCATGAAAGTACTGGTAATCGAAGATGATAAAGAGATCGTAGACGCCATTTCGCTGGCTTTCCAGATCCGCTGGCCGGAGGCCAAAGTAATTTCCAACCGCCTGGGACAAAAAGGCGTGGAACTGGTGGAAACCGAGCAACCCGATATCGTCATCCTCGACCTGGGACTGCCGGATATCAATGGCTTTGAAGTCCTGCGGCAAATACGGCGTTTTTCCAGCGTGCCTACCATTATATTAACCGTACGGTCGGACGAAAGCGACGTGGTGAAGGGACTGGAATGGGGCGCGGATGACTATATCACCAAACCTTTCCGCCAACTCGAATTGTTGGCTCGCGTCAAATCCCTCATCAGACGCCAGAGTCCCTCCGAAGAGACCTTATTGAATTTCGGGCCTTTGAAACTGGATCCGGTGACCGGGCAATTGATGATGGGCGAGAAAGAGATCGCTCTGACCGTGACCGAAAATCATATCCTGACATTCCTAATGAAGAACGCGGGGCATGTGGTCACCCACTCCAACCTGGCGGAAGCGGTCTGGGGTGATGATTATCCCGGCGCGACAGATAGCCTGAAAGTCCATATCCGCCGTTTACGCGAGAAAATAGAAAAAGACCCCAGCAAACCAAAGTACATACTTACCAAAACCGGCGTGGGCTATTCCCTGACCAAACCGGAATAGCGGACTTAGATAGCCTTTCAAAATCGTTGTTTATACATCCTGTAAACAAAAACACGTCTTTTGTTAATATTTTATAAACATTTACCTTTTTGTTACCCGCTTTTTACTCATATGTAACAAGCAACAGATTCTCTTAATACCGCCTTTACACCGCCGTTATATAGTCAAACTATAAGGTAACCAAAGGGAGGGCGGAAATGAAAAACATCACAAGATCGGCCGCAGTTGTAGGAAAAGTACTGGATTTAATCCTCGGTAATGGTTTCACCACTCCTACTCGTAAAGTTACTGAAGAAAACCCGTATTTCAACCCGTTCCAGAACTAACCAGTATTCGTTTCACCCGGGGAGAGAGGGGAAGGAGGCACATATGAGCAACATCACAAAATCGGTAAGCGTAATCAACCATTTAGTCGGTCTTATACTGGGAAATGGTTTCACCATGCCGATCGATAATACGATCAAAAAGTACCGCGAATATAGATTTATCAGCTAGTCTTCCAAATTCACGAATCCCGTGGGGAAGCCACCCCCCACGGGAATTCCTCCTCTTGCGAGCTCAGTCTTTGACAGTGCATTACCCGCAATACTAAACTGAAATTAAGCTCGTCTGAAAACAAATCATCTTAATGCAAAGGACGCTTGATGGATAACACCGAAGAATTGCGCCGTGAGGCCGATGAAGTTAAAGATAAACTAAAAAGAAATATTCAGGAATTCCGCGAAATACTGCAAAGAGCTTCACTAAATATCAGCCAGACGAAACAACAGGAAGTTGAAGAGGCCGTGAAAAAGGCCGAGCAGCATATCAATGAAACGGTAACCCATGTTGAAGAAAAATTCGAAAAAGCCATCGGGCTGATGGCAGGCTCCATTCAAGCCAACGAAGACGTGGTGACGCGGCGATTGGATTATCGCGATTTCAATAACATCGAAGCCGGTTGCGCTTTCCGTATCGAGACGGTGCAATCCGAGAAATTCGATATTGCGGTGAGCGCCGTAAAAGATTTGATCGACGACGTTATCATTCTGAAGTCCGGCAACACATTGAAAATGTCCCTCAGGCAGCATATTTTCCAGAGCCGCCCGCGGGTTGAGGTCAAAGTAGGTATGCCGCTCTTGAATAAAATACGTCTGGGCGCCGCCACCCGGTGCACTATGAAAGGCTTTAAATCCACCGAAAATCTGGATATTCGTTTGACCGGCAACAGTGTGCTGGATGCGGATATCATTGCGGGTAACGCCCGGTGCGAAATTTCCGGCGCCAGCCGCTTGACCGGCAAAATGCAACTGGATAATGCGGAATTCATCCTCTCCGGCGCCAGCCGGGTGGAATTACAAGGCTCCGCCAAAAACGTGACGTTGAATTCCTGGGGCGCCAGCCATGCCCAGACCGAGGATTTCCAGGTAGACAATATGACGGTGCAAATGAACGGCGGCAGCGAGGCTGTCATTAACGTCAGCGAGACCATTGATATCAACCTGGATAGCGGCTCCCGTTTGACCTACCTGAACAGCCCCAATATCCACAGCATCTCAGTGAGCGGCGCATCCTCGTTAAGCCACAAATAACGATAACTACTAATATCCAAATTATCAACTTGTCCTCACGAAAGTGGGGATCCGAAATAAATCGTATTTACCAATTACCAACATTCTTCTCACCCCGGGATGACAGGCACTACTTGCATTTGGTTTATGTTGAAAAAGAGATGGTTTTACCTTACACAACGACCCACTCTACAGTAACGAAGTTACTGTGCCATTTACGAGAGAAGGGCATTCGCCCTTCCTTCCCCCAGTCTAGCTGAGGACAAACTTCTTGAACATAAGCCTTGCCTCAACCAGGTTATAACTAGCTATGAACAGTTAGCGATAAACCGTTAACTTAAAACCAACCAAAACCTGGAACACCGAAAGACAACCGGTTTGACGCTGGTTCTCCGATTTGTTAAATTTGGGTAGCTATTTCACGCAAGGAGAACCCGATGAAGCTGGATGGAAAAGTAGCCATTGTCACCGGCAGCAGCCGCGGCATCGGCAAACAGATCGCCCTGACCTTTGCCCGTGAAGGCGCCAGGGTGGCTATTATCGCCCGCACGGAAAAAGCGGGTGAAAGCAAACTGCCGGGCACGATCCACCAGACCGTTGAAGAAATCAAAGCCTTCGGCGGCACGGCTATAGCCATCCGCACCGATTTGACCGTAGACGCCGATATCGCAAACATGGCGCAAAAAGTATTGGAGACCTGGGGACGGGTGGATATACTGGTCAACAATGCCGCCGCCAACAAGAACGATACTGTCGCCGACCTCTCCGTGAAATACTGGGATCTGATGATGAAGGTCAACCTGCGGGCGATGTTCCTCTGTACCAAAGCCGTGTTGCCCACGATGATCGCGCAGAAGAACGGCAACATTATCTGCATGTCATCCGTGGCCGCCAAACGTAAAGCCCCTCCCGGAGAAG
>JAQTOJ010000074.1 GCA_028713395.1 Dehalococcoidales bacterium
TGGTCAGCGCCTGCGTGGCCTGCAACCGGCATAAAGCGGGACGCACGCCGGCGGAAGCCCACATGAAACTGAAGACAGTGCCGGCGCCGCCGCAACCGGGCCGCTATTCCTACATACCGCACCGCTTCTGGCAGACACGCCAGGAATGGGAAAGATACTTCCCGCACTAAAATCTTACTGGATGTTTTCCTGTTTGCCCTGAGAATTGGCTTCACGATTAAGGTTGGTTTCGATTCTATCCGGCGGGGCGTTGACATCGTATTTCAGATCGCTGATGGGTAATTCCACCGTCACCTGTGTTTCCAGTTCCACCACCGCCGTGCCCTTGAGCGGATTGCCGCCCACCACTCTGGCTTTACCCATGGGGGTGGTCACGGCCTGACCTTCCCGCGGCATTTTATTGCGCATTTCATGGTAGGTATCGTGTTCGTAAGCCAGGCAGCATAAGAGACGCCCGCAGACGCCGGAAATCTTCATGGGATTAAGAGGCAACCCTTGTTCTTTCGCCATTTTGATGGAGATAGGCACGAAATCACTCAGGAAGGAGCAGCAGCAGAGCTGCCGGCCGCAGCGGCCGTAACCGCCCACGATCTTCGCCTCATCGCGCGCGCCCACCTGTCTTAATTCCACTCTGACTTTGAAACGTCCGGCCAGTTCCCTAACCAGTTCCCGGAAATCCACCCGTTCCGCCGCGCTGAAAAAGAAGGTGATATGGTTGCCGTCGAGGCTGTATTCCGCCGCCAGTAATTTCATCGGCAGATTGAGGCGGGAGATCATCTTGCCGCATTCCACCAGGGCTTCATGTTCTTTCTGCTGCGTTTCCTGGGTATGTTTGGCTTCCGCCGGTTCGGCCTTGCGCAGCACAGGCTTGAGCGGCAGTTCCACTTCACTGACGAGCACCTGTTCGGGCGCAATGGCCACCCGCCCGATTTCCATGCCGCGCGTGGTTTCCACCACTACCCAGTCTTCCAGTTTGAAATCCATGTCCTTGGGGTCAAAGTAATAGATACGCCCGGCGCGTTTGAAACGCACCCCCACGATTTTCACCTCCGGCGGCGGCGCTGCTGGTGAGGGCGCGGCCGGCGTTACGGGCGCCGTCTGGGGCGGGGTAGTATTTTCACTATTTTGATTGGTCGGGGTTACATCATCCATATCCACCTCCCGTTATCTCACGGGACTACTTACTTTACCATTTTCCGGGAAATTAAGCATCAATACTTCCATCACCAGTTGCGGGTTGGCGTTCATTCTTAACTGTCTGCTCGCAGTTTTGATGCGGGTGATGAAGGCGCGAATCTCATCGAGGTTGTATTCCCCGGCGATTTGCGTCAGGGTTTCTTCCCTGTCCACGTTGGTGATCGTCTCCGGGTTGCCGGTTTTCACCAGTAAAACATCCCGCCACCAGTTGAGCCAGAGATCCAGTTTCTGCTGCAAGACATCTCGATTCTGGTTGAATTTTTCCACCAGTTTGGCGGCGAAGACAAACCGTTTATCGTAATCGGATGGCAAGACTTCCAGCCATTCGTCCAGCCAATCGTTGCGCTGTTGCAGCAAAGAATCATCCTCCACCATATTGACCGCCCAGCCCAAACAACCCGCGGAAAGCCGCGCCAGCAATCTGGCTTTGAGCGGCTCCACGTGCCAGCGGGTCAACAGGGCTTCCTCTATTTCATTATACGGCAAAGGCGCCAGTTCAATACGCTGGCAGCGTGACACGATAGTCTGCGGCACCAGATTTTCCCTGGTGGTCAGTAAAATGAAAACCACCTGGCTGACCGGTTCTTCCAGCGTTTTCAACAGCCGGTTGGCGGCGGCGATAGAGAGGTTTTCAAAGCCATCGATAATAAAGACCTTGTGTTTGCCTTCGAAAGGGGGCAGGTTGACGGAGTGCAGTATCTGTTCGATCTGCTCGACGCTGATTTTGGTTTTACCCGCCGATTCGTTCTCCGCCGGTTGCTCCAGTTCGATGACCTGGATATCGGCGTGTTTCCCTTCCGCGATTTTCAAACAGGCGGCACACTGCCCGCAAGGGCGTTCCGGGCTTTCGCAATTGACGGCTTGCGCCAGTTTGACCGCCAGCTTCATTTTGCCCACGTGCGCCGGCCCGACCAGTAAATAGGCATGCGAGATCGTGCCTTTTTCCAGGCCACGTTCCAGCAGGGAAACGGCGGCTTTATGCCCGATTATTGTCCACATATAATTCCCTAATTCTTTAAGTCTAGTTCCTGATGGCTCAATTGTTTCCCGGTCTTGACTTCAATGCCTTTTTGGTGCAATAATTAACCAGAATCACGATGAGAGGCTATCCAAAGGGTTTTGTCCCGCGGTAATGCCTCTTTTTTTGTGTTCAAACTTTCCCTATTTTATCTTTCAAGTTATTCATAAATACGATGCCAGACATCATTTTCCGGTATAAAGAGGAAAACTTATGTTGTGTAGAACTTAAATATGCGTGCTTAGGATTTTATTCCATTACATCGCAGCGGGTGATATCTTCCAGTGTCTCGCGGCGCCGTATCAGCCTGGACTTGCCGTCTTTCACCAAAATGACCGGCGGCCGGAAGAAGGCATTGTAATTCATCGATTCGGGAATGGCGTACGCGCCCGCGCCGTTCAGCGCTAATATATCGCCGGCTTTCATCTCCGGCAGTTCAATATCCTTGATCAAGATATCGCCGGATTCACAGAATTTCCCGCAGATCGTCACTTTACCCGCCATTTTGGCCTTCATCCGGTTGGCGATCACGGCCTCCAGCCGGGCATTGTATAAAGCCGGACGGATGTTATCCCCCATGCCGCCATCCACCGCCACATAGGTGCGCACGCCCGGAATTTCTTTCACTACCCCGATCTGATACAGAGCAACGCCGGATTGGGCGACTATTTCCCGGCCCGGTTCCACCACCAGATGCGGTATGTCCATGTGCCATTTTTTACATTCGTTTTTGATGGTCGTGGTGATTTTTTCGGCGAATTCCCCGAAAGCCGGGGGTTTTTCATCGAGGGTATACCTTACGTCATAACCGCCGCCGGTGTTCAGTTCCTTCAGTTCGAAGCCGTACTGTTTGCGCATCTCCGCGGCAAATTTCAAGATGAATTTCACGGATTCCAGATACGGCGCGGTCTCGGTGATCCGCGAGCCGATATGGAAATGCAGACCGACCAGATCCAGGCTTTTGATCTTCAAAGCGCGGGCGACGGCTTCTTCTTTCAGGGGCAGAGGGAAGCCGAATTTGCTATCGATCGTCCCGGTGGACGTATAGGTGTGAGTATGCGGGTCGACGCCGGGGGTGATACGCAGCAGAATGGACGGTTTGACGTCTTTTTCCTGCGCCAGTTTCCCCAGCATTTCCAGCTCGTAGAAATTATCCACTACAATGCGGCCGACCTTGTATTTCAACGCCATTTCCAGTTCCGGCAAAGATTTATTATTGCCGTGGAAATAGACCCTTTTCATGGGGAATTTGGCCATGCGGGCGATCCCCAGTTCGCCGCCGGAAACCACATCCAGCCCCAACCCTTCCTCATTGACGATTTGCAAAATGGCGGCGTTGCTGTAAGCCTTGCTGGCATAGATCACCCCGATATCCGGGTAACGTTTCCCGAATTCTTCTTTGAATTCACGGCATTTGGCGCGGAGGGTATGCTCATCATAAATATAGAGCGGCGTGCCGAATTTACGCGCCAGTTCCGTGGCGTCACACCCGCCGATCTCCAGATGCCCGTCCTTATTGACCTTCGTTTCGAGGGGAAAAACAGGTAATCTATCCGTCATTAACAACGCCGTATTCCTCCTGAAAACAGATGTAACCGGATTGGTAACTCAATATTAGTTGAGTTACCAGTTGAAGTCAATTGAAAAAACCGTGTGACCAAAGTCCCTTGCATCTTATCAATTCACGCGGTATTCTGTGAGTACGAAACCGCACAGGGGGTTAAGATGAAAAAGATATACTTGTTGCTATTTTTGGCGGCAATAACAGGCTTGATCGCTCTTACCGGGTGCACCGGCAAGGTGAAAGCCTCGCTCGATAAAGAATTTACCCTCGCCATCGGGCAGACCGCCAACATCGCCGCGGAAAACCTGAGTATAAAACTCACGGATGTCACCAATGATAGCCGCTGCCCGGAAGGTGTCACCTGTATTTGGGCGGGTGAGGTGGATTGCGTATTGCAGATCACGGCGAACGGTGTGACCGAAAGTAACATACTGGTGGTTTCCGGCGCCGGTGGCACGCAACCGACGGTTTATAAAACCTATAATCTGGTCGCGAACGTGTCACCCTATCCCAAAAAGGATGTTACTATTACTAAAAACGACTACCGCATGACACTGACGGTCAGCAAAGCGCCCTAAATATCAACTGCCGCGTGAAATAAATTCCTTGATGCGGCGTTCCAGATCGGGGCGGGGAATCAGAACGTAGCGGCGGCATTTCACGCAGGTGATGCCGATATCCGCCCCCAATCTGTTCACCTGCCACGTGTCGCCGCCGCAGGGATGTCCTTTTTTGAGCCTGACCACGTCCCCGAGTTTTAGTTCCAATACCATTTTACTTACAACTTTGCGATTTCCTGGTTGATCGCGTCGCGCAGCGTCTGGGTAGCTTTTCTGGCAGCCGCCGCAAAATCCGCGCCTTTGGAAGCGTAAAGTATCTGGCGTGAAGAATTGATGATGATGCCGCGTTTCTGAGCGTCGACGCCGTACTTCACGGCCAGCGCCAGGTCGCCGCCTTGCGCGCCGACACCGGGTATCAGGATCGGCAGTTCGGGATGTGCCTGCCGGATGGTTTTCAGTTCCTCCGGGTAGGTGGCGCCGACCACTAAAGCCACATTCCCATTGGTGTTCCAGCGGCTGGCCTTGATGGCGACAATTTCATACAGCGGCCGTTTTTTACCTTCGAATTCACAGATCAACGATTGAAAATCGGCGGCGCCTTTGTTGGAAGTACGGCAGAGGATGATGATGCCTTTATCCTGGTATTTGAGGAAGGGTTCCAGCGAATCAAACCCGAGGTAGGGGCTCACGGTCACCGCATCTCCGCCCAGTTGTCCGAAAATCGCTTTGGCATACGCCTCGGCGGTGTTGCCGATATCGCCGCGTTTGGCATCCACAATCACCGGGATATGTTTGGGAATATGTTGCATGGTCCGGTAGATCGTCTCCAGCCCTTTTTCACCCTGCGCTTCGTAAAAAGCCATATTGGGTTTATAGGCGCACACCAGGTCCGCCGTGGCATCGATAATCGCTTTGTTAAAATCCAGCACGGTCATGCCGGCGGGTATCAACTCCGGGCTGGTATCCAACCCCACGCAGACCAGGCTCTGGTTTTTCGCCACCGCCGCATTCAATTTCTCCACGAACTTCATCATACTCTCCATTCCCGTATCATTCTGCCATCTGATATTAACAATCCCGCCCGGATACCGTCAAGACATTAAGCAACAAACCAATCCCTTATTGTCGTTCCCTTGAAAAAGGGAATCCATATAACCGCCCTGACTACATAATTGGAGGCTGCGCGCGCTCACAGGCGAAAGTCGGTGGTCATTTTGCTTAAAAATATTCTTGCGAAATCAGAAATAGCAATGAAGCCCAAAGCCGGCTTATTTTATGTCTATTTTTTCCAGCTTGAGCAGTTTCTTTTTCAAATCGGTGGCTCTGGCGCCTTTACCGAATCCGCCCAAGCTGCCATCGGCGGCAATCACACGATGACAGGGCACCACCACCCCCAGCGGATTATCCCCCACCGCCTGCCCGGCGGTGCGGGCTCCCCCCGGCCTCCCCGCCTGCTGCGCGATCCAGCCGTAACTGCGAGTCTCACCGTAAGGTATCGTCTTTATCGCCGCCCAGACCTTCTGGCGGAAGGAGGTACCTTCGGAAAAATCCAACGGGAAATCCAGATCGGTTCTCTGTCCCCGGTAATAAGCCTTAAGTTGTTTTTCCAGTTCTTTGAAAGGTAGCGGATTCAGGGCTGCCTTGCCAATATCTTCCAGCGCTTCAAGGGCAGCCGCTTTTGAGGCTTGCGGCAGCGTCACTCTACTGAGTCCCCTGTCCGAACCCAGACAGGCCACCCAACCCAGTTCGGTTTCAAAAACATGGTAGCTTAAAGAATTGGTTTTTATGTTCACGATACGCCTCCGTTTCCAGACTCAACGGTGAAGGTGAAAAGTCATACACCCGGGAGATTGCTTCGTCCTTTTCAGTCCTCGCAATGAATATACTCATCCCCCCTCACTTCAATTCTCTCCCACAAGTGAAGAGAAGGCAAAAATCGTGAGCTTTTGAGGAAGTAGTTATTTCACCAGCACTTTGATGTAGATATCGCCGGGAATACCATCGGTGATGTGCCGGGCGTTGCGTAACCGGATGCTGGTGCCGCTTTTCACATTAGCGGGGATCTTCACGCGCAGGCGTTTGCCGTTGCGCTCCAAGTCTTTTTCCATACCCTTCAGAGCCTGCGCCCGCGTGATCGTAATCTCATAATTGATACTTTGTGACTGGGGGCGGCCGCGCTGCCCCTGGCGGAAGTAATTTTCGGTATCGTCTTCCTCATCGCCCATGTTATAAAAAACACGGGTCGTGCCGCCGGGCGTGCCGTACTGGCGGTAACTGCCACCGCGTCCCCGCAGCATTTCCCCGAAAATACTGTTCAGAAAATCGGAGTTCAGCCCGGCGCCGCCGAAATCTTTCATGACGTCTTCAAAGGTGGATTCGGTAGCCTGGCTGCGGAAAACGTCGTTGGCATCGCCGGTCGTGCCGTATTGGTCGTATTGCTTTCTTTTTTCCGGATTTCCCAGCACGCCGTAGGCTTCGTTGATCTCCTTGAATTTTTCATTCGCCCATTTTTCCTTGCCCGGGTTTTTATCCGGGTGGTACTGCATCGCCAGCTTGCGGTAGGCTTTCTTGATATCGTCGTCGGACGCATTTTTGTTTACGCCCAGGATGTTGTAATAGTCTTTTTTAGGCATATTTTTATCCCATTCCTTCTTTCCGCTAATAGTATAGCATAGGATAAATTGGTTAGTTTTACGCACTTTCTGCCGGTGTAACTGATAGAACACTGGATTCCCGATCCGGTCGGGAATGGGGAACTAAGGGATAATGCTAGCCGCGACCAGCCAAAACCGGGGAGAACCCGATTTCTCGTTATCGGAGAGTCCCAAACCAAAATAATTAAAGCTGCACTTGTCCAGAATCTGTTTACTAGCTACAATTAAGGTAGAGGTTAACAAATGGGTGTGATTTTGCATAAAGAACCGGAATTGAATAACCCCGATATTCTCATCGGCTGGCCGGGCATCGGGAATATCGGTCTCATAGCCGTGGACACTATCCGCCAGGCAGTCCAGGCGGAAGAATTGGGGGAGATCGAACCCTATGATTTCTTTTACCCCAACAAAGTGATTCTACGCGGCAGCATCCTGAGCGAGATGGAATTCCCCACCAGCAAGTTTTATTACAAGCGGCTGGTCAACCGCGACCTGCTGTTTTTTATCGGAGAGGAGCAACCCGCCACTCGCGATACCGTTTATGCCGAGGGCGAACGCGCCTACGAAATGGCCAACCTGGTGCTGGATACCGCCCTGCGGTTCAACTGCCGCCGGGTTTATACCTACGGCGCCGCGGTGGCCATCGCTCACCATACTGCGCCCCCGAAAGTCTGGGGCATTGCCAACCAGCCCGCGTTATTGAAAGAGATCCGCGGCTACCCCAATACCATTATGATGAGTGAAGCCGAAGGCCGGGGCAACGAAGGCAGCATTACCGGTCTGAACGGTCTGATGATCGGCGTGGCCAAACGGCGCGGCATCCCGGGCATCTGTTTGATGGGGGAAATCCCGGATTACCTCGCCCGCGTGCCGGTGCCTTATCCCAAAGCCGCCCAGTCGCTGATCGATGTGGTCTCGTCCGTTTTTAATCTGAATATTAAAAACGGCATCTTGAGCGATATGGTCAGCCAGATGGGTAATGTGGTGGAAAATGTCTACGCCCAATTCCCGGCGGATATCCGCGAACGCCTCGACCAACGCAAAATCGCCGCCCGCCGTCAGCCGGAATCGATCACCGAAGAAGACCAGGCGTGGTTGAAAGACCATATCGATGACTTCTTCAAAAAGGGTGATAAGAACGCATGACGGATTTACTGAAATTCTACAGCAAACCCAAGCTCCGTCACCCGACCATGGTCGTCTCCTGGCAGGCGGATGCCGGGCAACTCGGGCCGGGAGTGGCGGATTATCTGACCAAAGAACTGGAAGGTGAAATCTTCTGCGAGATCGAGCCCTCGGACTTTTTCGCTTTGAACGGGGTCAATATTGAAAACAATCTGGCGGTTTTCCCGGAGAGTAATTTCTACGCCTTCCCGGAACACAACCTGATCGTATTTCACAGCGCTATCCCGCGTTTCGAATGGCACAAATTCTTTAATTTGATTCTGGATGTCGCCCAGGAATACTACAAGACCAAAGAAATTTTTACAGTAGGCGGCATGGTCTCACTGGGCTTGCACACCAACCCGCGCGAATTCTGGGCCACCTTCAGCAACCCCAAGATCAAGCGCTCGCTGGCGGCCTATCACCTCTCCAGGGAAACGGATTTTGAAACGCCGCCCGGCGGCCGTCCCACCCTGAACGCCTTTCTGCTCTGGGCGGCCAAGCAGCGCGGGCTGAACGGCGCTAATCTGTGGGTGCCGGTGCCTTTTTACCTGGTGGGGCAAACCGACCCCCGGGCGCAAAAGACGATTCTGGAATTCCTGGATAATAGAATCTTGCTGGCGTTGGATTATAAGAACCTCGATATCAGCCAACAACACCAGGATGAATTGATCGATAGC
>JAQTOJ010000075.1 GCA_028713395.1 Dehalococcoidales bacterium
TGCCGAGACACGGGATCCAGGGTATTTTCTAGATTCCATTTTTCAATGGAATGACGTAGCCATTCCTTTACCATTCTGAGTAATTCATATTGCTTAATGTAAACTCCGTGAATGACAAATTCCTTTATCTTCTGCTAAAATTGGGCAAATAATTTTCAAGACACAAAATATATACAGTAAATTGATATGAATGACAGAAAAAGATTAGGGATTATCGTGGGGGCAGCTTGTTTTTTACTTCTTTTTTTCATCCCCACAATGTTTTTGTTGACATTGGAATTTAGTAGCCAAATGCTATTTACTTGCCTCGCGTTATTAGCCATACCATTAGGAATATTTAGTGTGATATTAAAAATGGGCATATCAAACCATTCAGTTAAGTGGACGGTGATTTCGGTTTCTATAATTATCGTTTATTCTTTCTGGGCGGTGTTCGTCTATTTCTTTTTTAGAGATTTTGTGTTGAAATAAAATATGTTATGACACCTGCTGGGTGCTAAAAGTATGCGCTACCCCCCATATCCCCACTTTCGCAGGGTGGGCTGTTTAGACCACGCGATGTTTGACACAACCTTTTTCTGTTTATTACGTTTTATTGATGTACAAAGCTTGGGGAAATAATATAAAACAGGAAAAACGTATGGGGAAGGTATCACTAGATCGGAAGCTTCTTGGACTTTTAGGTGGTGCAGCATTTTTCCTGGGATTTGCTATTATGGCACCCACTATCTTTATTCTCGTTACTTCATATCCTTACACGTACACAGGTATGTATCTCGGGGTATCGTTTGTCTTCGGTATTCCCGCAGTAATCGCTTCACCTATATTTGGTGTGGGAGTAGCAAAAAAATCTAAAAAACTGGTAGTAATTTCTCTCGGGTTGCTCATATTGGTGCTTGCATTATTATGGGGGTGGTATATGATATTAATTCCACCCCGATATTGAATATTTAACGCTTCGAGTTTATTCTTGATTATTCCCGTTCGCTATTCCAATTCGTCCCCTTTTTCTGCTATCATAAGGTTGTCTACCGAATTGATTACAAATGCATAGAATTGAAATCCGTCTCAAAAATCACCTTACCGACGCCCGCGGACTGGGACTGGTTAAAGATATATCTGACCTCGGTATCAAGACCGTCACCGCCGCGCACGTCTCTGATATTTACTATCTGGACGCTTCACTCCCCGCAAAACAACTGGCGCGCGTTTGCCGTGAATTATTAGCCGACCCTGTTTCACAGGACTATACCGCCGATGCGGCAATAATTGACGAAACCAGACCCGGTTTACACGTGGTGGAAGTGGCCTACAATGCCGGCGTGGTCGACCCCGTGGAAGAGACCGTGCTCAAGGCCACCGGCGATATGAACATCAAGGGCATCCGCGCCGTGAAAACCGCCAAACGCTATCTGATTTCCGGCAAACTCACCAGGAAGCAGCTCATAGATTTGACCGCCAAACTACTGGTGAACCCCATTATTCAACACGCTGTGCAGCCGGGCTGGCATCCCTTTGCCGCCACGCCTGTTTACACCTTCAAACTGAACCGGGTGGAAATGCTCAAAGCTAAAAAATCCGCCCTCGAAAAAATCAGAGAGCAATACGGCTTCACTCAAGGCGAATTCAAGGCGATTTGCGATTACTACAAAAAAGAAGGTGTGAATCCCACCGATGTCGAGCTGGAAACGCTGGCGCAGACCTGGTCGGAGCACTGCGTGCACAAGACCTTCAAAGCCAGCATTACTTACGATAAAACCATCGTCAACAATATCTTGAAAAGCACCATCGCGCGTGCCACCAAAGAAATGAACAAACCCTGGTGTCTCTCCGTTTTCGTGGACAATGCCGGGGTGATCGAGTTCGATGACAAGCATGCCATCTGTTTCAAGGTAGAGACGCACAACCACCCCTCGGCGGTGGAACCCTACGGCGGCGCGGCCACCGGTATCGGCGGCGTCGTCCGCGATGTGATGGGCACCGGTTTGGGCGCCGACCCCATCCTGAACACCGATGTTTTCTGCTTTGCCCCGCCGGATTTTCCCAATGAGAAACTGCCCAAGGGCGTGCTGCATCCCAAACGCGTCTACAAAGGCGTGCGCGCCGGGGTGGCCGATTACGGTAATAGGTTGGGTATTCCCACTTTGAACGGCGCCATATTGTTCGATGAACGCTATCTGGCAAATCCGCTGGTCTTCTGCGGCACGCTGGGCGTGATGCCCAAAGACAAGACCCAGATGGGGCAGCAGCAGCCGGGCGATAAAGTAGTGGTCGTGGGCGGCAAAACCGGCCGTGACGGTATTCACGGCGTGACCTTTGCCTCCGAACAGTTGACCGAAGAATCCGGAGAAGTCTCTTTCACCTCCGTGCAGATCGGTAATGCCATCGTGGAAAAGAAAGTGCTGGACATCCTGCTCACAGCGCGCGATAGAGGGCTATACAGCCGCATTCAGGATGTCGGCGGCGGTGGATTATCCTCGGCGGTGGGTGAAGTGGGCGCGGATACCGGCGTGCGGGTAGATTTGGAAAAAGTGCCGTTGAAATACGCGGGTTTATCCTACACCGAAATCTGGATCTCGGAATCGCAGGAACGTATGGTCATCTCCGTGCCGCCGCAGCATGTCGCTGAAATTATGAAGCTGTTTGCCAGTGAGGACGTCGAGGCGGCGGTCATCGGCGAATTTACTGATGACAAGAGATTGAGCCTTTTCTACAAGGGTAATCAGGTCTCCAACCTGTCAATGGATTTTTTACACAAAGGCCTGCCGCAGTGGCAGTTGACCGCCGAGTGGTCACCGGTGAAAAATCCCGAGCCGTCTTTCAAACCACCCGCTGATTTAGGTCAGTCATTAAAATCAATATTGGCCACCTGGAACGTCTGCAGCAAGGAAGACGTCATCCGCCAGTACGACCATGAAGTGCAGGGCGGCAGCGTCCTCAAGCCGATGGTCGGGGTAAACAACGATGGGCCCGGCGATGCCGCCATCGTGCGCCCGGTGCTGAGTTCGGATAAAGGGGTGGTCGTCTCCAACGGCATCAACCCCAAGTACAGCCAGCTTGACCCCTACTGGATGGCAGCTTCGGCCATCGATGAGGCGTTGCGCCAAATCATCGCCGTGGGGGGTAATTTAGACCGCGTAGCGCTGCTGGACAACTTCTGCTGGGGAGACACCCGTCGCCCGGAGATGCTGGGCGCTTTAATCCGCGCGGCGCAGGCCTGTTATGACATGGCCACCGTTTACGGCACGCCGTTTATTTCCGGCAAGGACAGTCTTTACAACGAATTTGAATACGAAGGCAAATTGATTTCCATCCCGCACACGCTGCTCATTTCGGCCATGGGCGTGATGGAAGATGTCAACAAGGCCGTCTCGATGGATTTCAAAGTCGCCGGCAATAGTATCTATGTGGTCGGCGCGACGAAAAATGAGCTCGGCGGCTCGGCCTATCTGGATATCAACGGCGAGACTGGCAACAGCGTGCCAAAAGTCGATGCCAAAACCGCTAAATTCACCATGGATAAACTGAGCTCTGCCATCAATCAAGGACTGGTACTCAGTTGCCACGATTGTAGCGAAGGCGGTATCGGGGTGGCAGTGGCGGAAATGGCGTTCGCCGGCGGACTGGGGGCACAAATCAATCTGAAAACCGTGCCGCTGGCGGATGAAATGACCCGCGATGATTACGTCCTTTTCTCGGAATCCAACAGCCGCTTCATCGTGGAAGTACCGCCGGAAAAGAAAACTGCTTTTGAAAAAGCGCTCAAGGGTGTAGTTTTCGCGGAAATCGGCAAGGTCGTTAAGACCACTGATTTTGAAGTGATAGGGCTCAAAGGGAAACCGGTATTGCATGAAAAACTGGCGGATTTGAAGGAAGCCTGGCAGAAGCCGCTGCGGTAGGGAGAGGATGATGAATGTGTTTATCCAGTTGATTGTCACGGGGAAAATAAATTCCAAGGCTGACACTGAAAAAGTGAATGAAGTTTTAGTAAGGCTCCAGGCAAAAGGGGCGACCATCAAAGATATCAAGTTGGCGGCAACGACCAACTATAGCGGCTTAATGGGTGAAAAATTCGGCACAGAAGCTGTTTATGTGATTACCTATGAAGCCAAAGCCCCGATAGAAATTTAAAGAACTGGAAATATGAGTAAAGTGAAAGCGATAGTCATCCGGTCTCCCGGCGCCAACTGTGACGGCGAGGCGGTTTTCGCGCTGGAAAAAGCCGGCGCGGACGTAGCGCTCGTGCATATTAACGAATTGAGCCGCCGGGAATACAAGCTGGCGGATTACTCGATCCTGCTGATACCGGGTGGTTTTACTTACGGTGACGATATCTCCGGCGGCAAGGTACTGGCCAATGAGCTTAAATTGAAACTCGGGGAAGACGTGGATAGGTTCGTCAATGACGGCAAGCTGATCATCGGCATCTGCAACGGCTTCCAGATCATGATCAAAGCCGGCATCCTGCCCAAATTGGGCGATGGAGAACTGCCGAAACTTACCCTGACCTACAATGACTCCGGCAAGTTCGAGTGCCGCTGGGTGCATCTGAACGTAAATCAGAAAAGTCCCTGCATTTACACCAAAGGCATCGAGCAGATGTACGTGCCGGTGGCGCACGGTGAGGGTAAATTGATCGGCGATGCCAACGCCATCAGCGCCAATAACATCGTGCTTTATTACGCTGATGAAAAGGGCAACCGCAACGCGGGATATCCTTTTAATCCCAACGGTTCGATCAAGAATATTGCCGGGATTTGTGATGACACCGGGCGCATCTTCGCCCTCATGCCCCACCCCGAACGGCACATTATGGGCACACAACACCCCCAGTGGACGCGTCTGGGCGCGAAAGCATACGGTGAGGGTTTCCCCATTTTCCAGAACGCCGTCAAGTTCGCCAAAGGGCTATAACCTTTTTACCTTCCTTTTATCATTTTACTTGTCAGTAGGGTGGGTTTCAGCAGTTTACTGCTGTTAACCCACCATCGGACATACACCTTTTGTGTTCCTTCCCCTTCACGTCACCCCGCCTCTATTCCCTATTCCCGACCCTGACTCATCCCCGCTGTCATCATGCCCATCCCGGATCTAGCCTGTGATGATAGAAGTAGCAGGGGATGGCAGGACTGAATGCTGACCGCTGAAAGCTGTTAGCTCCCTCGATGACCAATGAGGGTGAATTTCAATTACCCGGCGTTTTCCTCTCCCCTTAAGTTTAAGGGGAGATACAGAGGGATTTGTTATAAATTTTATTGTTAGGGTGACGCATCTTTTACCCGCTGTCATCATGCCCATCCCCGACCTGATCGGAAATCCAGACCAAACCTTTCTTCCTCTCTGTCATCCAAGCGCAGGTGGCACCCATTCGGCAGCTTGTCTGCTGTTCATCCCGTATGTAAATCGGGACTGGGTCCAGAGGTCGTAGTGCCGGAAGACGGCGTTTTCCTCTCCCCCTGCCAGAGCCTGCCACCATCCTGATCGGTTGTCTAGTATGTTTCATCTCTCCCCTTAGAAAGGGGAGATACAGAGGGAATTGACCCCCATGTCACTCTGAGAAGTCCGCTTCAGGCAAGGCTAATATATCTCATATCTGGTGGCACAGGCGTCTCGCCTGTGGTCACTCGTAATAACCCTTATCCCTCGAGAGCCTGTCCCTCATCAAGAATCAAGTAGTTTTTCTCTCCCTTCAAGTTTGAAGGGAGATACAGAGGGATTTGTTACAGACCTCTTTAATTTCTTCTCTCCCTGAACGGCTTGTACTTAAGCGCAGCCGAAAGTGGAGAGAATCCAAGTGAGGGTCATCAAGTAGTCCCCGTCCCTATCGTCTTCCTTAAACCCCTCGCCCTGAAAAAATGCGTGATCGCCACCATGACCGGCATTGTAATTACGTAAGCAATCATGCTGCCGTTTACCCCAAACAGCCAGCAGATAACCGGCATCGTGATAAAGCACACCGCGCTCGTCAAGATCACATTCTTCCAGATCAACAGGGAAACGATAGTCGGCGCCGCCACGATCAGCGATTCCACCGGCAGCAAAGCCATCAGAATTCCTATCGTCACCGCTTCCCCCCGTCCCCCCCGGAACTGCAAAAACACCGGGAAATTGTGCCCGGCGATCGTCGCCAAACCGGCCAGCATCATATACCCTTGGGAAATATCGAATAATTTGGAAAACAGAATGATGCTCACGCCCTTGGCGGCGTCGATGCAGAAAATGATGATGCCCGCTTTGTGCCCCAGCTCATGGTACGCGTTGCGCGCGCCCATATTCCCGTCGCCCAGGCGGCGGATGTCCTTCCCGGTCAATCTTTTACCAAAAATGTAAGCCGTCGGGAAGGAACCTAACAGATAACCGAGCAGTATCGTCAATAATCCCATACTCGGAAAGCAGTGGTGCCGGGAGAGGGTCTCGAACCCACACATTCTTACGAACGAAGGATTTTAAGTCCTTTGCGTCTGCCAATTCCGCCATCCCGGCAACAGGCATTATTTTAACGCAAAATAGCCCCACGATGCAACCGTGAAGAAGAGTAGCGGACTGGATGGGATATTTTAGTAAAACCGGTCAAACCAATTTGGTAGGTTGGTAATATACCGTGAATTACTGAGAAACCATCTTGTATTCGTTGTTTTTTATTTGGCTAATCAGCCAGTCTTCGCCTTGACGATAACTAGGAGAAACGCTTTGCGCATTCCCGACAGCCCCGAAAATTTCTGATGGTATTCCATCGGGATTTAGCGCGTATCCGTATACCACAAGCCGATTTACATCTGTGATTTTGGGTGTAGCGCTTACTGTGGGCGTTACCGGTTTGATTGTGTCCCCTCGCCACCGACTCTGTACATCATTACGGAGCTTTTGTATTTCTAGTTCGCTTATCGGGTTGTTATATTCTCGCATTACCATCGTCACTACAGTATCGTTACTGTCAGACACCAGCCTTACTGTATTCAATGGCGGTGAAGTTTCAGTTGACTCGTCAGGCCTGGCTGAACAGCCGGTAAGTAATATGGACAACAGTATACAAATAGATAATAAGATAATGTAGTTTTTCATTTGTATTCAGATTTTCCTTTTATAGCGACTATTGCGGCACTAGATTGTCAATCTTGTATCTTAACCACGCGATAAATACTCCACATTATTTCACTCGGGCATTGCGCTATCCATACCGTGTCATCCATCACGTAAAGGCGATATTGGTCGTTGATGCTATATTGATAACGTTCTTTGAACATGCTGATATCCGGAACGCCAATTGGAGGCTTGAACAAGGCAGTATACTGTTCTATCTCTATTTTGCTTTTGTGAAAATCAGCCGGGATCTGTGTTCTGGTACCATCAGTGTGGATAACAATAAGCGAGTTGTCTGTAATAATATATTCATCGGCATTATCTTTCGTTGCAAAGTAAGAACTCGCGGAGTTTTTGTAGATGGTTTGCTCAAACACATAGTGCCCAACAATACTATCATTGTGCGCGCAACCCCCAGCCGCAGTAAGAAAAAAGATTGCAACTAGGATCAATACCCACAACTTATACGGTTTTAATTTAGGCATCGCTGATTCCGTCTCGTTGAGATTACTTAATTGAAGGTTTGGATTTCTCCAAGTGAGTAATACTATTCCACTAGCGTTTCTTTTGTAAAAATATTATGACGATCATCTCATCCTGCATCCATATTTAAACATTATGGGTGTAATTACAAATTATCATATTAGATTTCTTATATAATATCAACTAACTGTGAAGCTGTCAGTCTGGATTGTACTCCAATACTGTGATATGGTTTTTACGTCTGCGCATAGGGAAATTACCGCCCCTCCCCACGTCAAAACTCCCCTTGCCTTCTCTCCTCTTCACGTCATCCCAGCGTAGGCGGCACCCATTCAGCAGCTTGTCGGCTGTTCATCCCGTATGATCCCTGATGAATCGGGGCTTTGTTCTGTATCCAGCATCCCGCCAATATCTTTGCGAGACGAATCATTTTCCCCACCATCGACGAAGCAATCTAAATCCTCTGTGTTGTTCGTGCCATAACCTGTCCCGTATGCGCGACTTCATCGCCATCCCGTATGAATCTCAATGAATCGGGACTTGATACGGGAGGGAGATACAGAGGGAGTTGTCTCGCCGTCAATAACACAAGCTTCCCGCCTGTAGGTTTTCCTGTAAGTGTGGATTTAGCGTAGTAGGGTGGGTGAAACTGTAATGCCCCCCATTAAGTCAAGGGGTAGTTAAGAGAATAAGCTGGTTTTTCCAGTATTCCTCCTCAAATTTATTTGGTGCTTTGTAGTTTAGCTTTGAATGCAGATATTGCTCGTTGTAATATGTTATCCATTCCTTGAGCGCGTCCACCAGTTCAAACGGACTGGTCCATTCTTGTAACCAGAGCAATTCCTCTTTCATCGTTCTGAAGACTCTCTCGGTATCAGCGTTGCCTTTGGGGTTGTTGTAACTGGTAAACGCCTGGTGTATCCCCAGATTCTGACAAGCCTCCATATACCCTTTCGAGGTCGGTTGGCTGCCATTATCTGACATCAGACATAAACCGTGCCCACGTACTCCATCCGGGAATTGCCGGTCAACTGCTTCATGAAGGGCTTCCAGCCAATGTTTCCCACGGCATTGCTCCCCCGCA
>JAQTOJ010000076.1 GCA_028713395.1 Dehalococcoidales bacterium
CACGCTATTATAACACATAATGTCAAACCCTTGCTACAGGGGTAAAACGCCCATTTAGACCTGGTAGTTTTTGCCATAGATATATATTAAAACGTAAATGTTAGCAAAAAGTTAGCATAATATTTCGTCAATTTACTACTTGGAATAACCGGTGGATTTCACCCACCCTATTTCCTGGATGAGTCTTCCGAGGGAAAAGAAAAGGGCGGGTCAGCTAGCTGACCCGCCCTATCTCTATCTGTCGGTTAGTATTATTTGGTTAAACGCCAGGTGCTGAACACTTCATCCGGTTTCTGACCGGCCAAGGTACCTAAGGTGTTCGCCTGGTAGATATCCAGCGTCCACCAGAAATCTCCTGACTGGAAGATGTACATTTTACCATCCAGACGGAAGCCATCAGAGGCGGTGTATTGCAGGGTGTAACCATCTGCGGTAGTTTTGTAGGGGTTAGTCATAGCGTTTTCGGTTTTGGAAATAGTGGGGCTTGAGGTAGCGCCGTAAACTTTTTTCATGACGGCAGCAACATCAGCGGCATCTGTTTTCGCAATCTTGCAAACGCGCAGACCGGGGCAATTATAATCAGCCATGGCAGCGCCGAACAATCTCCAGGTATCGGTGGTGGAAGCAGCCCAAACTGTCCAAGCTTTGTTATAGCTGACAACGAATTTGTTGGTGGCATCGGTATATTCAGTGGCGGTAAAAGTCAAAGTGGGGGGAACAACCGCGCCCGAAGAAGCTTTTAGTAATTCGATCTGCGCATTAGCAGCGTCCAGAGCAGCCTGGGCATCAGCTAACTTGGCATTAGCTTCATCCACTTGTACTTGCATAGCGGCTTCGGCAATTTCGGCTTCATCCGCGGCACTGGTTGCAGCAGCCTGGGCAGAAGCTAAGGCAGCTTCAGCAGCGGCTTTGCCGGCATTAGCGGTGGTTACGGCGGCTTCGGCGGCGGTTTTGGCAGTGTTGGCCGCGGCTAATTGACTCTGTAAGGAGGTAACCTGTGCCTGAGCAGCGGTTTTGTCAGCCAAAGCAGCGTCTAAATCTGCCTGTTTGACTCCACTGCAACTCGACAAAAGCCCGACCACGAGTAACAATGCGATTCCGAGAAAGACCCTTTTTTTCATCGTTGTTCTGATACTCCTTTTTTATTTTTATTATTATACTTTCAATTTTTGTGTGTTTCTATCAGAAAATCCAAGACTATGCCCGATATGGAAAACTATCATACACCCCACTGAGAGTGCTGGCAAGTACCTCCACACTCGTTTTCCCGTTTTAGAGTATGGTTATTATACCACAGTATGTCAACCATGCAATCCGTCATCAACGGCGGATATTTATTACGGAAATTTTACACAAATAGGTAAATAAAATTGGAGATTGCAGAAACGATAATTTACAATTCTTTGACCATATAGTTGTCCTGGAATTGGAAGGCAAATTCCGAACGATAGTACTCCCGTGCCCCCACGCCGCTCAGGACAAACAACTTTTGAGCTTGATATTCCTCGCGGGCAATCCGTTCCGCCTCACGAATCAATGCTTTGCCAAACCCTTTGTGTTGCGCGGAAGCATCATCGGATTGTTTTAGGGGCACTTCAGAGCCATATATATGCAGCTCGCGGATGATCGCGGTGGTCTGCGGTTGTACAACGCCCATCGCAGGAATGGTATCCGGTTGAATGCGTAAACGGGTCAAACCGAACAAGGTCTCATTATCGTCTTCAAAGGAAAGAAATATTTCTTTGCCGCCGGAGGCTTCATAATCGAGCCGATGCAAAGAAGGTAAACCGGCCTTTAGACCAGCCTGCCGACGGTGCCCATATTCACGGCAGCGGATGCAATGACATTCTGTACCCCTATCTTTCATGATCTGCTTTACCGGACCGCGCAGCGAAACGCGCAGCCCGCCGGTGATGAACTTGACCGGGATATCCCGCAAGACGCGCGAAATACGCACATATTTGGGAACGATCGCCTTAATATCAGCCACCAAATTAATCATGATATTGTCAGGGTACGGTTGATAGCGCCCGGACTGGTGCCACTTTTCCAGTTCGGTGCCCTGCACGACCATCGTGGGGTAGATTTTAAAGCCATCCGGGCGGAAGCGCGGATCGGAGAATAACTGCCGGGTCATTTCCAGATCATGTTCCGGGGTAGCACCGGGCAAACCGGGCATCCAGTGGTAATGCACTTTGAAACCGTGGTTTTTCAGTAAAGCGGTTGCGTTCACCACATCCTGCACCAAATGACCGCGCCTCACCGTTTTGTAAACGGCATCATCCAGGGTTTGCACGCCTAATTCCACACGGGTGGCGCCGAATTCCAGCATACGATTGATCTCAGCTTGGCCGCAAAAATCCGGCCGGGTTTCAATGCACAATCCTACGCAACGGCGCGCGGCGGTTTCGTTGATTTTTTTGGCTTCCGTCAGACTGGCTGAAGGCACCCCGTTAAGGGCATCGTAGCAATCTTTAACAAAACTATACTGGTAATCAACCGAGGCGGAAAGAAAAGTGCCGCCCATGATAATCAGCTCGATCTTGTCTGTGGGGTGCCCCATTTGAGTGAAGCCGCCGAGCCGCAAAGTGACCTGCCGGGCGGCTTCGAAATCGCATTGGCGACCGCGTAGCACAGCGGGTGATTCCGGGGTATAGCTCTGGGGAGTGACCGCATAGGTGGGGCAATAAATGCATTGTCCGGGACACGGCAGCGGTTTCGTCATCACTGCCAGGGGGGTCACACCGGAAATGGTGCGGGTGGTTTTCTTTAACACGGGTATAGGTTTAGTCATGGCAATTTAAGTGTAGCAAAGTTGCGGTATCTGCACAAAACTCTGCGAACAACGGCTGCTTTTAGGTATTGTTTATAAACATTGGCAGATGTTTAGCCGGTTTTCATATATATAGATGTAAGGTGGGGATATGAATAAGCGCTTGAGAACCCTGGCATTAGCCTTAACAGGCACGGTATTTGCGATAATTTCTGCTATCGGAGGTATCGCTTGGGCGGCCGGGAGCGAAAGCGCGGATATCAATACAGCCGCCACTATCAATCCGTTCCGGCTAAAGGTCAATAATCAGTTTACGGGTAAACTCAGCATTTCCAACGCCGTGCCTGGCAGCGGGGGACAGACTATTTACAACCTGGAAAATACGGGGAACCAAACAAGCTGTTTATCCATTAACATCCCGTATATATATAATGTAGCCGGCAAAACAGGAAAATATATGGATGGTATAGGCGACCTAGGAGCTAACACCCTGATGCATTTGTACCTTGACACGGATAACAGCGGCAATTGGAGCTCTGGAGACATCAGGCTGGATGCCAACGGACAGGGATATACTGATGCCACCCGATCTACGGCGATCAATGATTATAACGGTGTCGTCTGGGAAAGGGTAATGGCGTTATCACCCAATGAACATCTTGATCTAATACTCGAATGGATCATACCTGCCGCGACCGGCAACGAGATCCAGGGTGACAGCGTGCACTTCGATATCGTTTTCAGCCTACAATAAAGCGCGCCTTTTACCTCTACGCTGCTTGCCTGTGCTATACTATCGGAAATATCAGGCAGGCACGAATGGCAGAGAATCTTCAGACAGTTTTTAATCAAATTGCGCCCAGTTGGTATAACTACCGGCATCACACGATTTTCCGGCAGGAACTAGAAAAGCTGTCACAACAGTGGCACGGCGGGAAATTGATCAATCTGGGGTGCGGGCATGGCGCGGATTTTCTACCGTTCGCCGGGAAATTTAAACTCTACGGCATGGACTTCTCTGAAGAAATGATTCGCCTTGCCCGGAAATATGCTGTTAAATACAAATTCGAGCCGAATCTGTTAACAGCAGATTTAACCGCCTTACCCTACGGAGATGATTCCTTCGATTACGCTATTGCGGTGGCAACTTACCACCATTTGAAACAACCACAGCGGCTACCCGCTCTCCGTGAATTATACCGAATCATGAAACCGGGAGGGTATGTTTTTATCACGGTTTGGAACCGCCGGCAGTCAAAATTCTGGTTCAAACCCGGTGAACTCATGGTGCCCTGGCGGACAAAGCAAGAAACACTCTACCGTTATTATCATCTTTTCACTTATGGAGAGATAGATAAACTTGTTCGCCAGGCCGGTTTTGAGGTAGAAAAATTATCAGCGGAAAACGATTTCCGTTTCCCCTTGAAATATTTTTCCAGGAATATCTGTTTATCCTTGAAAAAAGCTTGACAGCGAGTGGTTTTACGAATAAAGTGATATACTTAATATTATACTGATAGGGAGGAATTGCTTACTGATGCTGACCAAGATAAAATGCCCCAAATGTAATGTAGAAGGCACGATTTCACTGATCGACGCCGTTTATGACGGACCCTACAAATGCTGGAAATGCCGCGAATTATTCAGAATCCGCCTGGAAAATGGCAGCCTGAAAGAGATCGAGCCGCTTTCCGCAGATGAATTGGCGAAATTCGAACAAATACAAGCCATGAAAAACAAGTTCAGAAAAGGCGGTTAGGCTTTCATCATCACAAAACCGAGGTATGTAAAATGCCGGTCGTCATCGTAGAAATGTGGGAAGGGCGCACTCCCGACCAGAAGAAACAATTGGTAGCGGATATCACGGCTGCTTTTACAAAAATAGGCACACCCGCCGATGCCGTACAGATTATTTTAAAAGACAATCCCAGGCATAACTGGAGTCAAGGCGGGAAATTGGCTGCCGAAAAATAAACAAGGGGAAACATGGACGCCGGGGCAATCATATTAATCGCATCTCTGGCCATTATCATACTACTGTTTTCTTTACTGAGACGCCGGGGCGGCCCTAAAAAATACCCGGAAGTCGTGCAGTACCTGATCTGGGATATCAAGCTTAATCAAGCGCTGGCTGCCAGTTTCGCCGCGCGTGAAAAAGTGAAGTATTTCGAAGAAAACGGCTGGCTGTTAAATAAGCAAAAAATCGGTTTTCTTTCCGAATCAACCAAAGACATGCTCAAAGAATTATTCGGGCTAGTGGAAGAATACAATAAGATCATCAAGGACTCAAGGAAAAACAAGGACACTGCTTACCGGGCGATAAACCTTACTCATTTCCAGGAACTACTAGGTAAATGCCGGAACGAGCTTGAAGACTGGATGTTGAAGAATACCGGCAATAAGGAATACCAACAAAAATCACCCAGCTTAACCGGTTTCTTCCTGGGAGACAACTAAACCGTAAATTACTCCCAAATTAAACCAGGTCATAATGGGGCTGCCCCCATTTTTCATCGTGGGTTTTTTTCAGCCTTTCCAGATTTTCGTGGAAAGCGGTATCCTGGATAAAATCCGTAGTCATAATGACAGCGTCTTCATGGTTATCCAGGTAGTAGCCTTTACGTATCCCTTCTTTATGAAACCCGAACTTGGTGTATAAATTCTGGGCACTCAGGTTGGAGATCCGGGCTTCCAGCGTCACGACCCTGGCCTTTCGTAAAACAGCCATTTCTATGAGGGCAATCAATAACGATTCACCAATACCCTGCCGCTGCCGGGCTTTCAGAGTGGCGATACTCGTCACGTGAGCTTCATCTGCCAGAATCCACATACCCGCGTAACCAATGATGCTTTGCTCTGTTATTTCTTTTTTCATCTCTTTACCGGTGCTGAATAACTGCTTGATCCGACCGAAAATTGAGATGGGTTGGATGATATCTTTCTCTTCCGGGCTAAACAGGGTTTCCGTGGCGACGATATAATGTGCCAGTTTGTTCTCCAGCTCACGGTTGAAATTTGTGGGCGGCCATTCTGTCGGAAAGGCCTCGTGGTCTAGTAAAGCCGCTTGTGGAATATCCTGCCGGAGCATGCGCCTGATGTATAAAGTCATCTCTTTTTATCTCCGTTGAGTATTTTAACATACTGCCAACCTATCTTTTCTGGCATTCCATCGTTATAATATATGCACGGGGTAAAAACCCCGAACTTACTGTTTATCAACAACGTGAAAACGGGGGTTTTCTCTGGTGCAAGAAGAACAAAACCTTGTCCAAAAGGCGTGTCTTGGGGATAAGGAGGCATTTACGAAACTATATGAAAACCATTTCGATAGGATATATCGTTACGTGGTAATTAAGATCGGAAATCAAACCGAGGCTGAAGATATGACACAAAGAGTGTTTATCCGGGCATACGAATCCATAGGTTCGTACAAATCCCAGGGGGTGCCATTCTCGGCCTGGTTATACCGCATCGCCCACAATCAAATGGTTGATTTTGTGCGTAAGGAAAGTAAAAAACAGACCGTGCCGCTGGATGAATCGATGCCGATTCTGGGGAACAGCAATCCCGAGCACGAGGTGGAAATAAAGGTAGCGCTGGAAAAAGTGATTGCCGCTTCAAAACTTTTGACCAAGGCGCAGCGTGAAGTGGTCAGCCTAAGGTTCGGCGGCGGACTATCGATCAACGAAGTCGCGCAGACGATGAAGAAGTCCGAGGGAGCTATCAAGGCATTACAGCATAGCGCCATTCAGGCGCTACGAAAAACCCTGGTAGCAGAGGGCCAAGATGGATAAGAACCAAATATTTGAAAACGTTTTAGATGAATGCCTGGAGGCGTTAATCAGCGGCACTGCCACCGTAGAGCAGTGTCTGCAGAAACATCCGGAATTCGCGGATGAACTGGCGCCTTTACTCAAGACCGCCGCCTCGGTGAATACCGCGGTTGACCTGAAACCAAGCCCGGCATTTAAAGCCCGCGCCCGTTACCAATTACAGTTGATGATGGCAGAAACCGCCGCGCCGCGGAAAAGGGGATTCTGGAGCCTGCAACCAAAATGGGCTTTAGCCTCCATGGCGGTTATGGCAGTATTTTTAATGGGCGGCGGCACGGTTCTAGCTGCGGACGTGAGCATGCCGGGTAATCCTTTATATCCTATCAAGATCGCCACGGAAAACCTTTCCGTAAAACTGATCGGTTCCGATGTAAACAAAGCCGAATTGTACAGCACTCTCGCCGAGCGCAGAGTCGATGAAATGGCATACGTAATCGAGAACGGGAAAACCACCTACGTGAATGTAGTGGCAGACAATTTTGTGGCAACAATGACAGCGATGAACTCACTGACGGTGACCGAAGCGCCGGTTTTGACCATGTCAGTAGCAGAAAGCGCCAGCTCATTCGGCGCTGCGACCATACCCGAAACCCCCTCTGAAGCGGCCACCGCCTCGGCCCCACCGGCAGCCGCTTTACCTTCTGCCACGGTCGGGCAAAAGGAACCAGCTCCATTACGCGCACAGGGGAATGAAGATAAGAGCGCGGGCGATGTCACTGAAGATTCCAATGCGCCGGCGCCGGAGATCACAGTCAAGGTTCCCGCGAACTCCAATACCCAATCTGAAAAAAACATCCTTTCGATCATTACGGATAAAGATAAACTCAAGGTCTATATCACCTATAACGCCATTAATCACCCTGAGAAGCTGCAAGAATTATTGAAAAAAGCCCCCCAGGCGTATAAAAGCACAATTCAACAGATGATATCCAATTCGATCACCAATAATCATGAAATATTAGAAAAGCTCGACGACTAACAGCGACTTTTATCATATCCTTTAGCTTTGATTTTCGTTATATTCTATAGAACAACGTACATGGAGGTATTAGAATGTTCAAAAAATGGTTAATCGTGGCTACAATTGTAGCCGTGTTAGCGACCAGTTTAGCGCTGGTAGGCTGTCAGAATGGTAGCACCGTAGTATCCGCCAACCAGCAGCAGGGTATCGCTGTGACCGGCGAGGGTAAAGTGGCCGTCACGCCGGATCTGGCGACACTGCAATTAGGCGTAACTACCCAGGCGAAAACGGTGGCAGATGCGCAGGCACAGGCAACCGCTGCTATGAACAAGGTCATGAATTCCTTGACAGGTAACGGCATTGCCGCCAAAGATATCCAAACCAGTAACTACAACATTTCCGAAGTCACCCAGTGGAACCCGACCACCCAGAAATCAGAAACGACCGGTTACCAGGTCACCAATAACGTGACCGTGAAGGTCCGTGAACTGACGAAAGTCGGAAAGATTATCGATGATGTGGTGACTGCGGGTGGCGATTTGACCCGCGTTAACAGCATTAATTTCTCGGTAGAGGACCCAACCCAGTATTACGATCAGGCAAGGACATTGGCGGTAGCCCAGGCAGTGAAAAAAGCAGAGAGTATGGCTAAATTAGCCGGTGTAAAACTGGGCAAGTTGCTCTTTATCACCGAATCATCTTCATACGTGCCGCCGACCGTTTTTTACTCAAAGGCAAGACCTTCAAAGCCAGCATTACTTACGATAAAACCATCGTCAACAATATCTTGAAAAGCACC
>JAQTOJ010000077.1 GCA_028713395.1 Dehalococcoidales bacterium
GATCATGATGGCGCCAAACTACTGGTCAATACTTTTACACGAAACTAAAGGCTTCCTTGAAATTGATATATACATAGGCAAAGGAGTAACCATGTCATATACCCGCCAATACCTGGAAGAAGTTAAACAGATTGCAGATCAGCTTGATGTCAATGCAATTGACAAACTCGTTGATGTTATTACGGAGATACGGGGAAAAAACGGGCGTCTCTTTTTTCTCGGCGTCGGCGGCAGCGCCGGTAATGCGACACACGCCGTGAATGATTTTAGAAAAATCGCCGGTATCGAATGCTACGCCCCCACAGATAATGTCTCGGAATTAACGGCGAGAATTAACGATGATGGGTGGGAAGGTATTTTTGCCGCATGGCTGAAAACCTCTAAGCTAAACGCCAAAGACGGTATTTTTATATTTTCTGTGGGTGGTGGTAATATAGAAAAGAACGTCAGCCCGAACCTGGTCAAAGCGGTTGAATTCGCCAAAGCCACGGGGGCAAAGGTCTTGGGAATCGTTGGCCGGGATGGCGGCTACACTGCTAAAGTGGCTGATGCGGTGGTGATCATACCTACGGTAAATAAGGAGACCATCACGCCGCATACTGAATCATATCAGGGTGTTATCTGGCATTTGGTAGTTACACACCCCAAAATAAAAGCCGCCGAAACGAAATGGGAATCGATAAAAAAATAAGGAGCGCATTGTGCCGATATTTTTAGATACCGGGAACATAAGTGAAATAGAAAAATACCTGAAAATGGGGATCATTCGTGGCGTGACCACGAATCCGACTATCATGTTGCGGGAAGGTGTTACCGGTGGGCTTAAAGGCGTGAAAAAACGCTCCATCGAGATCGCAAAATTAATCAATCCCTTGCCGCTTTCCGTGGAAGTGACCACCAATGACCCGGAAAAAATGGTTGAACAAGCTAAAGACCTGGCGGCCCTGGCGCCGAACATCAATGTGAAAATCACCATTCATGGCCCGGACGGTGAGCTCGAAAACCTTGAAGTGATTCATCAATTGGAAACGAAGATGAATATCCGGATCAATGTAACAGCGATGATGAGCGCCCAGCAGGGGTTGATTGCCGCTATGGCGGGCGCTTCCTATGTTTCGTTATTCGGTGGTCGTATCAACAATATGGGGTATAATGCCTGCGAAGAAATTTCCAAACTACGTGATGTTATTGACTCTTTTGAATTAAAGGCCAAAATTATCATCGGATCTACGCGGGAAGTTTTGAACATCATCGAATGGCTCGGCGCGGGAGCTCATTATGTTACCGTGACGCCCAATATTTTACACGATATGGTTATCCACCCCTATAGCAAGGAAACCGTTAAAACGTTTTTAGCCGATGCGGCAAAAACTGAAACGAAACTTAAATAGAGATGGAACAAGGTAAAAAGGCGATATTTCTGGATCGCGATGGTGTTATCAACGAACTCGTTTACCACCGAGAACAAGAAGTTATTGATTCCCCTTTTACCGTCAAGCAATTTCGTTTAAAACCGGGTGTCTCTGAAGCTATCTGCCTCTGCCGTGCAAAAGGATATTTAGCGATCGTTATTTCAAACCAGCCCGGCATCGCGAAGAAGCAAATGTCGCTCGCTACCTTCAATCTCATTCGGGAAAAAATGACTGGTGATCTGGCCGCAAAGGGCGCGGTCCTGGACGCCGAATATTACTGCTTGCATCACCCTGAAGCCGTGGTTCTCAAATACCGGCAGAATTGTGACTGCCGTAAACCTGAACCCGGATCGTTCTTTAAAGCGGCGTCCATTCATAATATTGATCTGTCCCGCTCCTGGTTTATCGGGGATAACCTTTCAGATGTAGAAGCCGGGAAAAATGCCGGTTGCCAGACAGTATTATTGGGCAAGATCAAATGCGATTTGTGTAATCTGATGAGCGAACGGAATATCAAACCAGACCGGATTTTCGGCACTATGTTGGAAGCTGTTCAATTTATCACTACCTAAAAACTGGATGAGATTACTCCTTTGCTTCCATCCCAACTAATAGTCATGAACTTATATTTTCCACTTGATCCCTTGCGTTTATAGTCGAATATTACGTTTCAAACCGTAGTTAAATCATTTGTATCGTAGCCGCATGATCAACCGCTAGCTGTTTGAAATATTCCCGGTAGTATTTTACCGCTGCCGGTAATGTATTCAGGATGTCTGTAGCGGTCATACCATCAGGGCCTTTTTCTTTGGCCGCCAGGTCACCCGCCAGTCCGTGAATATATACCCCGGTGTTCACCGCGGTGTCTATTCCCAATCCCAAACAGAACATGGCGGCGATAGTGCCGTTCAACACGTCACCGGCGCCGGCGGTGGCCATACCTGCCTGCCTTTCTGTTTTACCGGTTACGTTAATATTCACCCGGCCGTCCGGGCAGCCAATCAGGGTATGCGGGCCTTTTAGAGCGATATACGCGTTCAAATGAGTGGCGGTAGCCTGTAATATTCCGATGCGGTCGTTAATGATAACCTCAGACTTTTTTCCCGTCAGCCGGCTCATTTCCCCTACATGGGGGGTGAGGATCGTCGGAGAATTCCTTGTCCTGAGTATTTCCGGTTGACGGGCAATGGCGGAAATGCCGTCCCCATCGATGAGCATCGGTTTTTCGATCTCCTTGACCAGTTCCCGGACAAGGTGTTGGGTTTCTTCATCCAGTGACAAACCCGGGCCGATAACGACGATTTTCGTTTTTTGCGCCAGTTCGAGCAACTCTGCCTTGTTAGTATAGGCGATGCTGCCGGTTTTTGTCTCTGCCTGGGGTTGAAACACAATTTCCTTGCCTTGACGCGCGATGGCTTTGATCAGTGATTTGGGGCACGCCAGGTAAACATAACCGCCGCCGGTTTTCAGGAAAGCATACGCCGAGGCGTAAGGCGCCCAGTAATAGTTGGCGGCGCCGGCAATCACCAGCGCCGGGCCGAAATCGAACTTGTTTGCTTCGGGCTTTCTGGCGGGTATGGCCGCGGGTTCGGGTATTTGGATTTTTAACGAGGCATTATCAGTTAACGTTGTTGGAAATGAAAGGTGGGAGAGATATAATTTACCGCTGCGTTCGTACCCGGGGAATAGCAAGTTACCTGCCTTGGGCAGGCCGAAGGTGACCGTAAAATCCGCCTTGATCGAGGTTCCCATTTCCTGCCCGGTATCACCGTTGATACCGGATGGAATATCCACCGCGAACACCTTTTTCCCGCTGCCGTTCACCACTTCGCTCACCTTTTTCATGATGCCGGTTATTGGACGGTCAACTCCCGTGCCCAGTAAAGCGTCCACTATAAAATCGGCATTTCTTATGGCGGTTTTAATTTTGGTTATCGATTGCGTGGAAGCTATCGATACCGGGAATCGTGTTAATATCTCAAGATTCTGCTTCGCTTCATTGCGGTACTCGCTTGTGCCTGAAAACGTGAAAACCTTTACTTGCGCGCCGTTGGCCTGTAACAAACGTGCCACGACAAAGCCGTCGCCGCCGTTGTTCCCCGGTCCGCATAACACCACACATTGGCTCCCGGCAACCGCGGTTTCACGGCGGATCACCTGGTAGACCGCGCTGCCGGCGTTTTCCATAAGTATTGCCGCCGGGATGCCGTAAAGCTTGCCGGCCTGGCGATCCAGTTCTCTGATTTCCTGCACGCGGCAGATTTTCATATTACGCTCCGATTATGGGTAAACGAAATTACACACACATCATACAATATAATGCCGCATATTTCGATACTCCCTGCCCCATTCACCTTGATAATATGCTACAATCAATGATATACCCAGCGAATAGGAGAGAGTATGAAAAGAGCCATTACTTGTATTTTCACGGGTTTCGCTATTTTCTTGCTGTTACTGGGAACTGTTAGCTGCACTCTGGACCATAAAAACGATAATACCGTATATCCGGCAGATGATTTCGCGATTTATTTTCTGGCGGACACCCCGGAAAATAATGTCTATCCGCTAAATGATACCGATCTTTCAACCCTCAACCTTGCTTCCACACCCTGGATTACTCTTAACGACATCGATTATTACGATTTCTCCACCCACTATATCTACTTGAAAAACGCGGAATCCAATTTAAAATTCGATCCTAAAAAATCCTTTGTGTATCCCTTCGTCGTCGTCGCCGGGGGAGAGCGTTGTTACTTGGGACATGTTGTCCACATTGCATCGTCTTCACTGGCATTGACGCCTATGATTTACTATCCCGGTTTTCTCCCTGCGGATATTTTGGAAATACGGCGAAACGGACTGGATGGAACAATTGATGCGCGTAATGACCCCAGGGTCATCGAAGCCCTAATAAACAGCGGTAAATGCCGGGCCGGACTATCGGTCACCTTGAATGAAGTCAAAATTGTCGAAAGGACTGTGATTGATACGTTGAGTTATACTTTTACCGTGACTAATAGAGAAAACAGAACGTTATGGGTACCGGATCCGGTGAAAATGGGAAGCTATAATTTCTGTTATTATACTGGCGGGATTTATCTCAAATCCGCCACCGGGCAATATATTTCGAAAAATTCATATTCTATTTTAGGTTCTTCTTCAACGATTTTGGTTTGGGACAGAGATTGGTTCACAAGGTTGGAGGCTGGGCAATCAATGAAGAGAACAATGATCGAGACAGGATTTTCCCCCATTTTCCACGGTGTTTACACCTGTATTTTTGGGTATTCTGGTCCTCAGGATATCGAACTGAGTGAACGAAGGATAGGGGAGGAACAGATATGGCTTGGGACGGTCGCAGCCTCGAAAATAGTCGTGCAGCTTGAGTACTAACGTTGAATTCTTACAAGCGCTTGACGCCGCGCCATTTGCGTAGTAGAATCAACAATCGAATCGTCTCAACGTCTTATACAAGGAGGGGAATGATGACTGCAGAATTAGTAATGACCCTGGAAGCGACTCACGCCTTGAGGTTCGCAATAGAATAAAACCCCCGCTTCACTGGCTCCGATACAACCCGTAATTAAAGATTGATTTATCACAACCAGAGAAGTGTTTGGGTTGGTATTATTGGAAGCCGCAGCGTGATCGCTGCGGCTTCCTTTTTTTTACTAAAAATATCGGAGTTGAAAATAAAGAACATGGTACTGAACAATAACGGTTTACCGTCTTTGGAAAAACTTGGCTGGGACGCATTCTTTGCGGGTGCGTTTCAGTCTTTAACATTGGAAAATTGTATTCCGGGCAGAGTCACCGGACAGGAAAGAAACCGCTATAAAGTCCACCACCATCTGGGGGAATGCTTTGCCACTCTTTCCGGTCGGGCTATCTTCCGTGAGATGCCGGGAGATATCCGCCCCACTGTGGGCGATTGGGTAGCTCTGCGGTCGGTCAATGCCGGTAGCGATGCGTTGATTGAGGCCATTTTGCCTCGCAAAGGGAAGCTTTCGCGTCAACTGGCCGGGGGCAGAGACCGTTTTGCCGGCGGCACGACCGGCGAACAGGTAGTCGCTGCGAATGTCGATACAGTATTCATCGTCAGCGGGCTGGACAACAAGCACAACGCCAGCCCGAGGAGAATCGAAAGGTATCTGGCCCTGGCATGGTCGGCGGGTGCCTCGCCGGTCATCATCTGCAACAAAACCGACGTTTGTCCGGACGTGCCGGCATATATCGCGGAAATTGAACAGATTGCGCTGGGTGTTCCCATTATCCCCATCAGTGCCACGCAGAAGACGGGACTGGACGGGTTGGATGAATACCTTACCCCCGGTAAAACAGCTGCTTTTCTGGGGTCTTCCGGCGTGGGCAAGTCATCCATCATCAATGCCTTGCTGGGAGAGGAATTGCTGAAAGTAGGCGAGGTAAGGGAAAACGACGCCCGCGGCCGGCATACCACCACGCGTCGGGAATTGTTTTTTCTCCCGCGCGGCGGGATGGTCATCGATACCCCCGGCATGCGGGAAATCCATCTCTGGGGCGAGGAAGACGATATTTCCGGGGCGTTTCAGGATATTGCCGATTTAGCGGTCGGCTGCCGGTTCCGGGATTGCTTACACCGGAAGGAGCCCGGTTGCGCGGTGCAACAGGCCATTAACGACGGCGTTTTGGATGAACACCGTTTACTGAACTACCGCAAATTACAAAGAGAAATCAGCTATCAGGCAGCCCGGCAGTCTGGTAAAGCCCGACTCGAAGAAAAAACGAAGTGGAAAAATATTGCCAAAATACAGAAAAGGTACCAGAAGGACAAAGACAATTTGGGTTGAATTTGGAGGGACTAAAAGATATATGCCATCCACAAATAAGCGACAACGGAAAATACTTACTACTGAGGATGTTCTAGATTACCTTTCGAAATGTGTATGCATCGAAGTGAATTCACTGTTGGAAATCAATAATCCCGGAGGACAAAGCGGTTCCAATGTATACGATTGCCGGTTCCAGGCTGGAAACAGCGTTGACAGGTGCATACTAAAGATTTATCACTCCGGTTCCGAGGATTACTCGGAGATTGGGTTTACGGGAACGGCGAGGAAGGTGATTCTGGCGAGTAAGGAATTAAGAGAATACCACATAGGAATACCGAGAGTGCTGGGTACCTATTTTTCAGATGATGTAGCCTGCGTTGCGATAGAAAGAATGGAACCGGCTACCTGGGATGAAGGAACAAGAGCAACGGCTGCTGTGACATTAGCCCAACTGCACAACATATCGCTGTCCTCTCTAACGAGCGAGCTTCAGAAACTTATCGTTGATTCAAAAACTAACCGGGACCGGATTCGTTTTGGAGTAATCGGGCAAATCAAAGTACTGGATAGGGATTATCCCGGTTGGCGTACTGAATATCCTGAATTGTCACAAAGAGGCGTTAAAATGTGTGAGTGTACTGAGCCATTATCTCCGTTTGTTACATTGTTACACGGGGACTATTTCTCTAAGAACCTGATTCCAACGTCTCAAGGTGTTTACGTCATTGACTGGGATTTACTCTCAATGGGAGATCCGATGTGGGACCTCGGTTTTTTGCTTGGGACGGATAACGACGTTAACCGAGACGAGGCAGAGGATGTTATCAAAATTTATAAACAATCCCGTCCGATTGATTCAACAGTGTTATCCTACCATGTCGAATGCTGGAAGACTTTCCATGCACTGCGAAAAATTACAAAGGAGTTTCGGGATAGGAATAAATGAGAAAGTAGGTTGGTTGCAGCCCATGTCCGATGTCCACCTCCGTCTTTACGAGGAGTCCCGATTACATTGGGACGACACGGCAATCTCTGGGTGGTAGGGCGATCACAACCCAAAGTAGGGTGGGTGAAACCCACCAGATATAGTACCAGCGGCGGCGGAACGCCCTGTATAGAATCCGGATCAGTATCCAGAAAACATTACTGACTCCAGTGTCCCCGTATCGGAGTATAGGGTAAATTCCCCGCGGGATTGAAATGGTAAAAAGTAAGCTAGAAGGAAAAAAGGATTAATAAATGACAATTAGTGAATTGGATATTATCTCGTTGAATGATTTCCCTGTTTACAAAGAACCGATAATCAATTACGTTAACGAGCACTGGAACGTTGTTATCAAACCTTTTACGTATGTTGTAAACCAGTGTTTCAGTAAATCAGGGTTCTTGCCGCAGACTTACATCATGGTTAAACACGATGAAATCATCGGATTCTATCAGCTTGTCGAACAAGAATTGCTGATACGTAAAGACCTGTCCCCATGGATCACCTGCGTTTTTATCGATGAAAATCAACGCGGTAACCGGTTTAGTGCCAGATTACTGGAGCATGGGAGAACGATCGCGGGGAGTTTGGGCTTCCAGAAGGTATACCTGACCACCAACCACATCCAATTCTATGAAAAATTCGGGTTCAGGGAAATCGGTTTGAGTAATTTTATCAACGGCAGCCCTTCAAAAATCTATGAACACGATACGATCAAATGACTATCCGAACGGGCCAAAACACAGCTAAGATGACCGATATTCGCAGGAGTAGTGGTAAAGGAATCAAAATTTTGGAGCAAAGGTTGTACTGTGGGTAACTTGAGATTTGTTCAAATCGAAAAAGGAAATGATAGGCATTATGAGATAGTTTTGCCATTGTTTATTGATCATATTAACGAACTTGATGGGCACCGAAACAAGAAATCCTCCGTAGAAGAAATCATCGTACAACTGAAGAAACGAGTCAATATACAAGGCATGAGAAAAGATATGCACTTTGAAATCTGTTATCTCAAGGATGAGGCGATTGGATTGGCGATGTTTGCGATTGATCTAGGGGGCATAAAAGGTT
>JAQTOJ010000078.1 GCA_028713395.1 Dehalococcoidales bacterium
CCGGCGGCTTAAGCAAGGACGAGGTGGAAAAGATGCGCCGTGACGCTGAAGCTCACGCCGCAGAAGACACGAAACGCAAGGAAGAGATCGAGGTCAAGAATACCGCTGATACCATGGCATATCAGGCGGAAAAGACCCTGCGCGATAACAAGGATAAAATCCCCGAGCCTCTGTACAAGGAAGTCGAAGGTAAAATAGCGGCTGTCAAAGAAGCCCTGAAAGGCACGGATATGGAAGCTGTCAAACGCGCCAATCAGGACCTCAACGAAACGATGCAGAAAGTCGGCACGACGATTTATCAGCAGCAGCAAGGACAGCAGGGACAGCAACCGCCTCCTCCCGGTCAGCAACCGCCGCCCGGCGGCAAGAAAAATGACGATGGGACAGTTGAAGGCGAGTTCCACGAGGTCTAGAATAGTAGTATTATGCCCTTTCCGGTCATAAGCCGGAAAGGGCACCTCTTCCCGCTAAAAGAAGAGGGGAAGAGGAACTAAAAACATGACCACAAAAAGAGATTACTACGATATTCTAGGCGTCGATAAAAACGCCACCGACGATGATGTTAAAAAAGCCTTCCGCAAGAAGGCCTTTGAATATCACCCCGATCATAACCACGAAGAAGGCGCCACCGAAAAGTTCAAAGAACTTAACGAAGCCTACCAGGTGCTTTCCGATGCTGACAAACGCTCCGTTTACGACCGCTACGGTCATGCCGGCATGGAACAAACCCAGTTCGGGCAGGGAGGCGCCAACGGCTTCGAGTTCGGTTTCGGGGATATTTTCGAGGCCTTTTTCGGCGGTGCCACCACCGCCAACCGTCAAGCCCCGGAAAAAGGCGCACCGCTGCAATACAGCATGACCATCACCCTTGAAGAAGCCGCCTTCGGCACCTCCAAGGAACTACCTTTAACGCGAATTGAAAACTGCACGGAATGCCAGGGACTAGGCAGCAAGCCGGGCACCCAGCCGATGCGCTGTCCGCAATGCGGCGGCAGCGGCCAGATCCGCCGCACCCAGTCCAGCGTTTTCGGGAGATTCACCAACATCTCCACCTGCCCACAGTGCCGCGGAGAGGGAAAAGTCGTTGCCGACCCCTGTCCCAAGTGCCGGGGTACCGGCAAGGAAAGACAGCAGCGGACGGTCACAATTAAAGTGCCGCCGGGCGTCGCGGAGGGCACGCAGATGCGCATTCGCGGCGAAGGGAATGCCGGAAGCCGGGGCGGACCCGCCGGCGACCTGTACGTCAATCTGGAAGTTTTAGAACACGCCTTCTTTAGACGGGACGGCGATAATATCCTTTACGGACTGAAGATCAATGTGGCACAGGCGGCACTGGGTATGGAAGCCACCGTGCCCACACTGGACGGCGATGCGAAAATAAAAATCCCCGCCGGCGTCCAAAGCGGCGCGGCTTTCCGGCTGAAGAACCGCGGCGTGCAGCACCTCAACGAGCGGAGCCGCGGTGACGAATTGGTCACGGTGCACGTGCTTACCCCGGAATCCCTGACCAAGGAACAGCGGCAGTTGTTTGAGAAACTGGCGGAAATCCTTGGAACGGACAAGAAAAAGTAACCGGTTGCGATTTCTTGCAGATGCAACCACTACATATTAGTCATCCCTGCGGAAGCTGGGATCCAGTGAAAACGCACGGGCATCCCCGCCTATGTGGACGAGGAGCCTCAGGACGTGGGAGGAGCTTTCTTAACTTCTTCTTCCCATAAGTCCGGGAATTTTTCTTTAACAAACGGCGATAGAGGATGCTTGCCCGCTAATAAATCCAATCGTTTGATCGCGCCTCGTACCATCTGTCTGTTAGATGTTTTTTGTTTTTCGGTCAAGTTCTCGTAGCGGTGGATGATAAGCTTACCTTTTGCTTCGTATTCGTATAATCTCTCAAGACAGTTTTCAATGTAAATACTTTGTGTAATTTTAACCGGTTCATCACAAACCACGGCTACTTTTATATCCATAGAATTCGAGACCGGGAAGTCTCCCTCGCTGACATAGATGTAGCCCTTCAGATTACCATAGAATTCCTTAAGGTTACCCTTGTATGACTCCGTGTATTCAGGTATACCCTGTTCGGTAAACCCATAGGTGTACCACATGTAGTCACGTTTTAGAATATAGAATACGGCAACCACTTCGTTGGTAGACAAATACACGTGGGGTTGTTTCTGATAGTATGTCGCTTGAGGAATCAAGGTTGTCAGTCCGCTTACCGGTGAGCCGTGATAATACCGCGTCATTAATCTCCCTCCCGCTACCTATTTTCCGACTACGTCATCCCGCGAAAGTGGGGCATCCTGTATTTACTGAGACTGGAGCCAGCAAAAACGCACAGGCGAGGACGCCTGTGCCACCTCGCAGGGTAATAAGCTGTTGTTTGACATCATCGAGCCGCACTCTTCGATGACTCATATTCCCGGATTTTAGAAAGGATCATTGTCCATGCCTTAGTCTTTTCATCATCGAAAGTGACATCGTCCGATTTCCAATTAAGAGGTTTTTCACCGAGATACGGTTTGAATCCAAAACTCAAATAGATATTTATGGCGGGGTAACTCCAGGTTTGTGATGTCAGATATATGTAATCGCTGAAACCCATTCCGCGGTAAATATCAAAAATCCTGGTGAGCAGTGCTTTGGCAATCCCCTTGCCCTGATGTTGTTCCAATACCCCGACCCAGTGGACTCTTTGTAATTCTTTTCCGAAATGATTTCCGCGCCAGAGGGAAGCTGAGGCAACAATATTACCAATACTGTCTTGAACGAAAACGCATTTTTTCAACAAGGCTTCGGGGTTTGATAGAAACTCATCCTGGAAAATCTGCTCGGCTTCACTGAGGCTATTCGTTTGCCCTAAACCATATTGCAGTTGACTCCACGCATGTTCAAATCCAGCTTCATAGCGAACAAAAGTGAATCCTGAGGGTAGACCATAATTCGGATATTTACCTGTATCTAACTTCTCCATCAAAACCCCGAGGTGAGGAATGCTCTTATCAAGCATAAAAACTACCTCCGTTAAAGAATTTAAGAAATCCCGTTGATGGGTCGTTTCCCAAAAACACCGGGCATTAATGCTGAAATTATACAGTTTTCTGGATGCCTGCTTTCGTTGGTATGACGTGATTAAGATGTATTTTGGGAAACTCAAGGTGGCGGGACAGGGCGACTTTACTTCACCGAAATGATAGGGGAATAATTAAAATTTGGGATTGGGGCTTTGCTTTTGTTTCCGTACCGCGGTCATGAGCCGCCACTTGCGGCCATCCAATTCGTGTTTGGTTTCGGCTTTCAGCAACTCCTGCGCCGCCAGATGTGGTTCAACGCCCTCGTACAACACCCGGTAAATCTGTTCGGTGATGGGCATGCCCAAGCCAAGACGTTTGGCCAGTGTCCGAGCGGCCAATGCCGTACCGACACCTTCCGCCACGTTATCCATGGAATCGGTGATTTCTTCCAACTTGCGTCCCCGTGTCAGCTCAAACCCTACATGATGGTTCCGGCTCAAGGGACTGGCGCAGGTGGCAATCAGGTCACCCAGGCCGGTCAACCCGGAAAAAGTCAATGGATTGGCTCCCAGGGCAACACCCAGGGCGGTGATTTCTGCCCAGCCGCGGGTCATCAAGGCGGCTTTGGCATTATCACCGTACCCCAGACCGTCGGCGATGCCGGCCGCCAGGGCAATGATATTCTTCAAAGAACCACCCAGTTCGACCCCCACCATATCGGTATTCATGTAGACGCAGAATTGCGGTGAATTCATGAGACGCTGCGCCGCCCGTGCTACGTCAGCGCTGGCTGCCGCGACCACGGTGGCGGCCGGATGTTCGCCGAGTATTTCTTTCGCCAGGTTCGGGCCGGAAAGCACGCAGATGTTCGGTTTACATTCGATTGGTAATTCTTCAGCGATGACTTCCGTCATGCGCTTGCAGGTAGCGGTTTCCAGCCCTTTCACCGCGTTGATGACTAACATGGATTTCGTGATATATGGCTTGACCTGCTGGATATTCTGGCGCATGGTTTGGGCGGTACAGACCATGATCACCGCTCTCGCGCCGTTCATCGCAACTTCAGGAGAAACGGTAAAGGTCATTTTGGCGGGGAATTTGCGGTTGGGTAACGGTAGATTCCGTAGTTCGTTGGATCGCATTTTAGCAGCTTCTTCATCACTACGGGTGAGGAGAACTATGTCATAGCGCTTACGCGCCAGCACCACGCCCAGGGTCGCGCCCCAGGTTGTGCCACCCCCAATAATGGCGATCTTCGGCATTTATTGCGCCGTACCTGTTTCCGTCTGGACTTTTTCGGCTTTTTGTCCCAGTTTTCTTTCTTTACCCGTCAGCAGGCGTTTGATGTTATCGCGGTGGGTGTAAATGATTATGCCAGTACCGCCTAAAGCATAAATAAGGTACTCTACCGGGAAGCCGCTAAAAATGGTGAGCGGCACCAGGATCACATATGTCCCAACCACTCCTGCAATGGAACCGAGCGAGACAAACAACGTCGATGCGGCGCCAAGAACCATCACTTCACCGCCGAATAAAGCGACCATAGGGAGGAGCGCAAACCAGCCACCGAAAAAGACTGCTACCCCACGACCCCCACGAAAGCCCAGGAAGAGCGGCCAATTGTGCCCGGCTACAGCGGCCAGACCAGCCAACACCTGCCCGAACAGCGCCCCGAAACCCAGGCTCCCGACCATGACATAGCTTTTCTCCAATATGAAACCAGCTAAAATAACGGCAGCCGCGCCTTTGAGAATGTCCAGCAACGCCGTAACGATGGCGACTTTCTTGCCTGCGGACCGGAGCACATTCGTCGCCCCGGTTTTACCGCTGCCTAACTCGCGCACGTCCACTTTCGCCATTTTCTTGCCGACGATCAATCCCCAGGGAATCGATCCCAGCAAATAACCGCAAATCATGGCTGCCAGGTATCTGGCAATCATTGCTCCAATCATATTTGGCCTCCAGTGCTGAAAATCAGACGTATCGGTGTACCCATAAACCCGAAGACATCCCGTATCTGGTTTTCCAGGTAACGCTGATAAGAGAAATGGATCAGGCGGGCATCGTTGACGCGGAAGGTGAAAGTGGGGGGATTGACGCCCGTTTGTTTAACGTTTTTTATCGAAAGTGTATATTTACCTTTGCGAGGGATGTTATGGCTCGAGACCGCCTGCTGAATAATGTCTCTCAGTACCGTATCCGGAATCTGTTTCATACGCTCCTGATACACCTGTAAAGCCATCGGCATGACTTTCTCCACCCCTTTTTTGGTTTTGGCGGAGATGAAGAGTATCGGAGCATAACTGACGAACTTGAAATTATGCCGCAAAGCCTCGATCCATTCTTCAGGTTTTTTCTCGGCGATCAAATCCCATTTATTCACGATAATGACAATGCCCTTGTTTGCCTGGTGTATGTAGCCGCCAACGTGCAAATCCTGAGCGGCCGCCGGTTCGGTGGCATCCATGACCAGCAGCGCGACATCACAGCGGTCGATAGCCAGCATAGAGCGTAACACGCTGTACTTTTCTACGCCAACCTCTACCGAACCCCGCCGCCGGATACCCGCGGTATCAATCAGTATAAACTTTTCTCCGCCAAATTCAAGTCTGGTATCCGTGGCATCCCGCGTGGTGCCGGGGACATCGGAGACAATCGCCCGTTCTTCACCGAGCAAGGAGTTCAAGAGCAGCGATTTGCCGACATTCGGGCGTCCGACGATCGCCACTTTGGTCACTGCCGGGTCGTCGGGCACCGGCGCTATGATGGGTAATACTTCGATGATTTTATCCAGTAATTCGCCGGTGTTCAGGGCGTGATAGGCGCTGATGGCAAACGGTTCGCCCAAACCTAATTTATAGAACTCCGGCACCTGGTTTTCCAGTGAATCGTTATCTACCTTATTAACAACAAGCAGCACCGGTTTGGCCGTGCGCCGTACCATGTTGGCGATTTCGACATCGGTGGGCATAACTCCGTCTTTCGCGTCCGTTAAAAAGATGATCAAATCAGCATCGCGCACGGCTACTTCCACTTGCTGCGTGACGCCGCGTCCGATCTCGTTATCGGCATCAATGCCCAACCCGCCGGTGTCGACAACAGTGAATGTTTTGTCCTGCCAGGTGACATCGGCAAAAACCCGGTCGCGCGTGGTGCCGGGCAAGTCTTCGACAATGGCAATTCTCTTGCCCGCCAGACGGTTTAGCAGCGTGGATTTCCCCACGTTCTGCCTGCCGATAATGGCGACTAATGCTTTTCTTTCACTCATATTACTAACCGGAATTCACCCTATCTACAGTATAAACGAAAATTGTGATGAGAAAATTAACCCAGCAAACCCGCTAAAACAGCTTTCTGGGCATGGAGGCGGTTTTCAGCCTGATCGAAAGCTACCGATTGCGGCGCGTAGAGGATGCCTTCGGCGATTTCTTCGCCATGGTGGGCAGGTAAGTCATGCATAATTATCGCGTCTTTCCTGGCATAGGAAAGTAATTTTTCATTGATCTGGTACCCGGCAAAGGCTTTGCGGCGGATTTTAGCTTCGGCTTCCTGTCCCATGCTGTACCAGGCGTCCGTGTATAAGATATCCGCTTTTTGGGCGGCTTCCCGCGGGTCGGTGACGAGGGTTATTTTCGCCCCGCTGGCTTTGGCGTATTTTTTAGCGGTTTTCACATAGTCGGGTTGCAGAGTGTAACCATCCGGCGAAGCGATGGTGAAGTTCATCCCGGTCATGCCGCAGGCTATGACCAGGCTGTTGGCGACGTTGAATCCGTCCCCGATATATGCCATAGTCAATCCTTTGAATTGACCCTTGTGCTCGTAAATTGTCAGCAGGTCAGCCAACGCCTGGCAGGGATGTTCTGCATCTGACAGGGCGTTGATCACCGGTATGGACCCGTATTTAGCCAGCTCGATGACATTCTGCTGGGCAAAGGTACGGCAGGCAATGCCGTTGACGAAACGGCTCAAGACAAGAGAGACATCTCTCACGGATTCCCGCTGCCCCAGTCCCACTTCCGCCGGCGACAGATAAATGGCCTGGCCGCCAAGTTGTTTCATGCCGACTTCAAAACTCACCCGCGTACGCAGGGAGGGTTTTTCAAACATGATGGCCAGAATCTTGTTCTTCAGCAGGTTCGTCCAGCCTTTGGCTTTCAACTCCACGGCGTAAACGATCAGCGCCTGTAATTCCGCTGGCGTCACGTCTGTGACTGAGAGGAAATGGCCGGTCTTGAGAGATACTTTGTTCATCTTATTAAGTATAACCTTCAAACGGCGTAGATTCAAATAAGCTATCGGCTTTCAGCGGTCAGCATTCAGTCCTCCCATGCCCCTCTTATTCCCATCCCCATGAAAATGGGGATCCAGAAATATTGTTGCACTTGTCATCCCATTCTATTGGGGGCACAGGCGTCTCGCCTGTGTTTACTCGTCTTTGCGAGGAAGTCATTATCTCCAAAGCTGACGAAGCAATCTCAAGGGGTTAATTACTTCACTCCTGACGTAATGTTTCACTGTCTTGGCAGGGCAGCTTATTAATTATCGACGGATTCTCAAAAAGTAAGCCTATAGATTGCTTCGTCCTTGTGAGTCCTCGCAACGACGAAATGAAGGAATTCACTTCTACAGTTCTTTTTTATGTAAAATCCGCTGCGCCAGGAAAAGGCACAGCGCGGTTAGGGCAACGGTGACTACGAGCGCCCCCCAGTAAGTGGTGTTGGAACCGATAAGCAGGTTATTACCCCAGGTCATGATTTTACCGGGTAAATAATCCCCGATCACCGGAATCAGTGTCAACAAAGCCTGCGCGATGATAATACCGAAAGCAAGCCCCCCGGCAGCCAGCGAACTCTTGAACATACTGGAACAAAGCAACGTCACCGCCAACCAAAAAAGCAGGAACAGACCGACTAACAGGTTCACCCCAATAAAAGTGGGCACACTGGCTTCTCCGATGAGCCAGACGGTATAAGCAAAACACAGCAAAGAAGCAGCTACTAAAGAGGCGATAAAAGTGAGTCCCATAGCCGCAAATTTGGAGTTGACGAAAGCGGCATAGCTCACCGGCTTGCTGAGCGCAATCACCGCGGTGCCGCGCTTGACTTCGCTGGCGATGGCGCCCATCGCCACCAATACCGCTACCAATACACCCATCTGCCCGATCGTGCCGGCGTAC
>JAQTOJ010000079.1 GCA_028713395.1 Dehalococcoidales bacterium
ATGAGCAGGTGATGGTGCAGGGCGGCATCCATTCACGGCGCACGGCGATGCACGAATTGGGTATCGATGACCCGGAAACAGAGTTCAGCAAGTGGCTGGAAGAAAGAGCCGCGATTTTGAAAATGAACAGGAGTTTTAACGCGCGTACCACGAGGAGCGGCGTGAGTGTGAGAGAAAACGAAGCCCCCGGCGATAGCGGCGTGGAATAAACAGGAGCGAAGATGGCAGAGCAAAACGAACAGGGGAAGGACAACCCGGTAGAAAACACCGCAATCGAAACGAACATGGAAACCCGTATCAAAGAACTGGAGCGATTGGTCACCGAACGTGAGGCAGAAATTAACGGGTTGAAAAACACCAATGAGGAATTAAGGGGCAAGCTGGTGGCGAGTCAGGAGGAAACGGTGGCAGTGGTGAAAGGCTACCGGGTATTACTGACCAGCATCCATCCGGAAATCACCCCGGAAATGATCAGCGGCGAGAGCATCGGCGCGCTCAACGAATCGTTGGGCAAAGCGCAATCGCTAATGATGAAGGTCAAGCAAACGGTTTTGAAAGAATTGGCGCAGACCCGCATTCCTGCGGGCGCGCCCGGCCGACAACCGGCGGATATCACCGGCTTGTCACCCAGAGAAAAAATCAATTATGGAATCGGAGGTAAATAATCATGGCGCTGACTTTAGCAGAAGCATCCAAACTCTCCAACGACGTCCTGGTGCAGGGGGTGGTGGAGACGATTGTCAAAGAATCACCGGTGTTGCAGGTGATGCCCTTTATCGAAATCGTGGGCAACGGACTGACCTATAACCAGGAAAATACCCTGCCCGGAATCGATTTTTACGATGTGGGCGATAGCTGGAGTGAATCCACCCCAACTTTTAACCAGAAAACCGCCAATCTGAAAATTATGGGCGGAGATGCCGATGTGGACAACTTTATCAAAGCCACCCGCAGCAACATACAGGACCTGGAAGCAGCGGTCATTGAATTAAAAGCCAAGGCGCTCAAAGACAAGTTCGAGGATACGTTTATCTACGGCAACGCGGCGGTCAATGCCAAGCAGTTCGACGGTATCCGCAAGCTTATCGATACCGGCACGGCGAGCGCGCAGGTGATCGCGGCGGGCGCAAGCGGGGCGACGTTGACGCCGGGAATGCTCGATCAGTTGATCGACAGCATCCGGGGCGGCAAGCCGGATTTACTGTTGATGAGCCGCCGCTCCCGGCGCAAGATCAATGCCCTGGTAAGGGCGGCCGGCGGGATGATGGAAACAGACCGCGATAAATGGGGCAATTTCGTGCAGTACTGGGATGGCGTACCGATTGGTGTGAGCGATTGGGTGCTGGATAGCCATGTGGTGAGCGGTAGTCTGGAGACCACGACCACGGGCGGCGCCTGTTCCACCATTTATGCGCTGCAAATGGGAGAAGGGGCGCTTTGCGGGTTGAGCTCACCGGGATTTGTGACGGTGGAACCAATCGGGTCGCTGGAAACGAAAGACGCCAACCGCAATCGCATCAAATGGTATGTCTCGCTGGCGCTTTTCAGCGCCATCAAGGCGGCCGCTCTGATAGGAGTGCAGGACTAACCCAACATCGGGCTGGGGTAAATTTGCCCCAGCCCGCAAATCTGAAATTCGCATATCTAAACTCTAAATAAGTTCCAAAGCTAAAATAACGAGAAAAAATCATTGTTCGGAGTGTGGTAAAGAACAAGGAGCAAGCAAATGAATCTTACGGAAATGAGGGCGATCGTGCGCCGGGATTTACATGATGAAGATGCAGAGAATTACCGGTGGACGGATGATGAACTGGACCGTCATATCGCGCACGCGGTGAAAGACCTTTCTACGGCTTGCCCGAAGGAACTGAAAGCCGTGCTTGCAACCACGTCCGGTTCGAGGGAAATCGATATAGCGGAGATAGAAGGGCTGGTTTGTGTGGAAGCGGTGGAATATCCGGTGGATAAGGCGCCTAAAATTTACCAGCGTTTTTCTATCTGGGGGGATACGGTGACATTGCTGGATGAGATAGCACCGGATGGCAGCAATGCCGCGATTTATTACGGGGGTCTGCACACGCTGGATAGCAATGGTTCCGGTATTCCGGTGCGGCTGGAAGAACTGGTGGTGATGGGAGGGGCGGGTTATGCGGCGATAGAGTGGGCGGTCTATGCGATCAATCGGGCGAATATGGGAGGAAATCAGACAGCGGTGGAACTGGAGAGTTGGGGCACAGCCCGGTTGAATACTTTCCGCAGAGACCTGAAGCGGCTGGGCAGGCAGAACCGGCTACGTGTGCAGACCCTCTACCAACCGTCAAACAATACAATGGACAAGACCACCGATTTCGGGGCGTAAGGGGGACGATTAGCATTGTGGTGAATCAGACAGGGCAATGAGAAAAAACCGAGTGTGATTTGACGACCTACCCGGTATTCTCCCGCGTATCAAGCCCGATCTTTCTAGAATTCAAACGGGGATGGGGATGCAGACAAATGACGAGATGCTTCACTGCTTTCAGCATGACAGTGGGTAGGGGGATGACAGAGGAGGGCTATGAATCTGCGGTCAAAGAGATTCTTCGTCCCGATTATTCGGGACTCAGAAAGTGAAGTAATTTGATTTGTATTCCGGCCCTGCCAGGATTCTTCGTCGTCATGGGAATGAATGACACAACGGTTTAAGATTGCCGCGTCGTCCCGATTTTATCGGGACTCCTCGCAAAGACAGATGTCCACAGGCAAGATGCCTGCGCCACCAATACCAAAGGAGACGATGCTGGATCCCGTATCAGGGCACAGGATGGGAATAAAAGAAAGGGGATTTGTTTTTTATTATCAGAGAGATTAACCGCCTCTCTCGACTCCCTTGAGTAGAGTGGGAAATCAGATCAGGAAGGGATAAAAATGGATTTATACAGGTTATTGTGGTCAAAGATAGGGGGGCGTCCCTGGACATATATTTTACGGGACGCGTGGTACAAGCTGGAGGTGTTATGGATCATCGGGTTGGTGGCGATCGGGGCTTTTCTGGGGCACTGGTTCTGGAAGTTAATTTTCTGGTTCCTGCTGGCTTTCGCGCTGGGCTATATTGCCGGGCATCTGTTCTGGGGTAAGGATTACGTGCCGAACCAGCGGGCGGAAAATGACGGAGACAAGCCATGAGAGAACTTACCGCCACGCTGTTAGCGGCGCAGCAGTCTTCCAGCCGCGTGCCGTACGTACAGATACTGGCGCAAAGTCAATTCACGGGCGCTAAGCGGTTGCGTTGGCAGCGACTGTACAGCGGCAGCGAAACCGGGAATTTTCACGCGGCGGCGATGGCGGGAGACGGTTCGTTGCTCCGAGTGAGGGTCTGCGGGGAAGAGAATTTCCGGCTGTACCGGCAGCGTGTAACCAACCCGGGGGCGCAAGCAAATTTCGCGGCGTGGACAGCGACCGGTATTTACGCATGCCAGGCGGTCGCCCTGGCGGTCAACGGGACGGGGGTATACCTCTTTTTCATGACGTTGAACGGCGAATTAAAACTGATGCAAAGCAGCGATCACGGCGCTAGCTGGTCAAGCCCGGTTATTTTGGATTATGCGGCTGCGCTACCGGTGTTCGGTCTGGCAGCCACCGTCAAAACGAACGGGGACGTGGCGGTATTTTTTACGGGGAATGATACGCTTTATGTGAAAAAACGCGTTAACGGAACCTGGCAGGCGAAAACAACCTGGGACAAAACCAGCGGTGAGTTGAGTGCGGTGGCGGTGGTTTATGACGGCGATTGGCTTTTGATGTTGACCGGCAAGGACGAAGCGGGTAATGCGAAAATGTGGACGGCGATATACGGCGATGGCCATGAGATACCGGCCGGGGAGTGGTCGGATTTGACGGAACTCGCGGCCGCGCCGGCTGGCTCGGATTATGTTTACGGCGGGGTTTCGCTGGCGAGGCCAGATGTCTACCGTTTATTTTTTGTGGAAAAAGTCACCGGGGTAAATCCAATGAGCCGGGTTTACGAAAGCCACACGATCATAGACTCGCTATTCTCAGCGAATCTATGGCAGGAACCTTTACCTTTTGAGTACGGGGGCGAAGGCGGATTAGCCTTTGCCGGCGACGCCGTGAATAGCTGGCTGTCAGCGCCGGATGGGGTGTGGCATGCGCAACACAGCGAGGCGACGCGAGATCTGACGCCGGATATCGTGGGAGCACAGTGGGAAAACGGCACGGCAAGCGGGCGGCTAACCGTGGAACTAAACAACACCGGCGGGAAATACGCCTTTCCGGGGAGCGGCACGCTGGAGATGCTGGATATCGGCGGTGCGCTGGCGTGCAACCCCGGTTACCGGACGGCGGCGGGTAATGAGACAAGCGAGGGGCTGGTTTTTAGAATCGCGGCGTACGAACACATTAATCTTAACGGGGAAAACAGCCTGGTTGTGACGGCGGTTGACGGGTGGCAAGACCTGGCGGACTGGCGCGCCCGGCACCAGTTCCGGTGGAATGCCAGCGCCCCGGTGAATAACGTGAAATATCTGTTATGTTTTGTGCTGGCGCGAGCCGGGTTAAGGCTCGAAGTAATTTCGGAATCATTGACGGTCAACGACTACTGCCCTGACTTTACGATCCATCGCGGCGATAGCGGGCTGGCAATTATCAACCGGTTGCTGTCTTTTGTGCCGGATGTAATCCTTATCGAGGGCGGAACGGCGTATCTGAAAAACCCGCAGGAAAGTGATACGGCGGATTATGTTTACGGCATGCCTCACGCTATTTTACAGGCGAAATACCAAACATTGGGCTGGGAGACGAACCGCGCACAGGTGACCGGTTACACGCCGGAAACCGGGGAAGAGATACGCATCGATACTGTGAACTGGCTGCAATTAGCAAAATACCCCGAAAGACTACAGCAGCTCAACGACCGCAATCTGAAAACGACCGCCGAAACTACTAACCGCAGCGAGATCATGCTGCGTAAAGCCCAGGCGGCGGCGGTGAAGGGCGAAATGATCGTGCCGGTGAACTGCGGGCAACGGCTGTATGACGTGATAGAGGTGAGCGATGCCTCGGCCGGTCTGGCAGGCGTGAAAAAGAGGGTGAAGGGAATAGCACTGAGCTACCGGCCGGAGAGGGGCGAATATACCCATAAACTGATTTTGGGAGGCGTGTAAAGGTGCAGATGAAACAAGCGATTCTCCGGGATTTCAATGCCGATACTTACGTGGCAACCATTGAGCTTTCCGGCAGCGGACGGGCGTACCTGGAAGGAATTACCGTAGCCCGGAATATTGGAAACGATGAGATGATCAACGGGCGAAAGTTGTCGGTAGTATTTTTCGATGAACACAATGCCAAGGAAGCGGTGGTCGTGGCGGTGTATGTTTAGTTGAGCTGGTTTTGCTGCGCCCGGCGCAGGGCGTTATCCACGCGGGCGACCAGTTCGATATTACTGAAGGGTTTGATAACGTAGTCATCCGCGCCAAGTTCAAAGCCGCGGGCGATATCCGTATCCTTGCCTTTGACGGTAAGCATGACAATGGGAATCTGAGAAAAGCGCCGGATTTTTTCCAGCACCTGAAACCCATCGATATCCGGCAGGTTGACATCCAGCAGGACGAGATCAGGTTTTTCGGTAGCGATCAACTCGACGCCGCGATTGCCGGCCGCGGCGGAAATAACCTGAGCGTGCGCCCAGCGCAACTGCAGACAGATAGAGACTACTTCTACAATTTCCGGGGCGTCATCGATTACCAGAATCTTCAACCTTCACTCCACCGATGTTTCATATGCGAGTGCTGTTGTGGATAGTCTAACACAAGTCCGACAATTTGTGAAGGTTAGCTGTGTGTCAGCCTTTGATGAGTTTTTTGACTCCCTGATAGGTGATGAAGGCCCCGACGATAATGATGAGAATGCCGAGAATGGCGAAGGGATCGTCTTTGAGGCGGGCGAACTCATCGCCGATCAAGCCGAAGGCGCCGATAAAGCCGTCCCAGTTGATTTCCGGGCTTTTCCACATACCGATACCGAGCATGAGAATGACCACCCCGCCCAGCATAAGGACGAATCCTTTGATTCTACTCATTTTGTTCTTTCCCTTCAACCAAATGCCAATTGGAGACCGGAGCTAAAGGGGTAAACGGCGGGGGATAACTGCGGTTCCTGAGGTACTATTCTAGCAATGAATGGGGGGAATGTCTAGAGAAGGCGATGAGTGGGATTTTTCTTGTTAGAAATAGAGAACCCTATCCAGGCACAACGACCCTCACCTTAATCCTCTCCCATGAAGGGCGAGGAGGATTCACGAGACGGAGGGCATTCGCCCTCCGTCTTCTGGAACTACTGCCTGGGCACATCCAGATTACAGCTTGCCAAAGAACACAAAATTGTAAGCAAATAGCTTGGTTTACTAAGTAGACATAACTAGATGACAGAAGAAATTATGCAAATGGACAATTAGCTGATTTTGTTCAGTATGCGAACTGTTGCCGACAGCATAGATGGGATATCTGATAAGGACATTAATTCTGCTTTGTGGATTGCATCCCTAGTTACTAAACGACTCGCATGGGCTAATCCAATTTCAACTGGATCAAGAATTTCCTTTGCATTTTCTATTTTGGTGTATAAATCTTTTCCCTCTATTCCTTTTTCAGTCAACGCAATTTTCTATACAAGAACGGCACATTGCCACCGCCGCATCTGGAGAGCCATTCCTAAAACACATTTCGGCTTCACTATATAATGTCTTTACAGATTTTGATAATGAAGAGCTAATAGTACCATAACTACTTACTCCAGATACGTAAACGATAGTATTATTAATGATTTCAAAACCTGTCCCCGCTTTACAATCCCGACAAATAGCACTACCGATTATTTTGAATGTATATCCCCCTTCAAAGGGCTGGTTCCAATAATTTATTGGTCCAGTATTAATTTCAAAGTGTTTTGTGACAACTTCCACATTGCAAATATGGCATATTACATACCTCAAATGTAGTAAACGTTTGCATTATAGCACTCTAACATTTTTCTCCAAACTGAAAAACTACCAACACCGGCTGGCACTTGACAGGTTTTTTAGAATTATGTTATCTTAAGGATTAATCGAATAAGGTAAAGGCTGAGAACGAGACTAGTAAGTCTTCAGCGGGGTAACAGAGAGCCGGGGAGGGTGTGAACCCGGCGCCAGCGCAGACACTGAATGGGCTCGGGAGCCGCAAACAGAACATCGGAAGATAAGTAGGCTTTGCCGCCAGGGAAGCGTTAAGAATCCCGGGATATTAGGAAGAATTCCAGTATTCCATAAAGTGTCCCGACATGTAATCGGGGAAAACAGGGTGGTACCACGGTAGGTTAGCCTCTCGTCCCTTTCAGGATGAGAGGCTTTTTTTATGGGCAAAAATAATTCCAGGAGGCAAAGGGTGTTAAAAGGCAGGTACTGGCCCGGAGGGCCAAACAACATATAATCCGAAATACGAATATCGAAATCCGAAAGCCTAAATCCGAAACAAATCGTAATGACCAAATAACCAAAATATAAAAGATAAACAAGTTTAAGGAGAAGACAAAATGGATAAGAACCAGACCAAATACATTCTGAGTGAAAAAGAGATGCCGACCGCCTGGTATAACATCCAGGCCGACCTGCCGGAACCTTTGCCGCCGATGCTGCATCCCCAGACTCTGGAACCGACGCAACTGCCGCCTTTCCTGTTTGTGGATGAGATCAACAAGCAGGAATTCAGCAAAGAACGGTACATTGAAATCCCGGAAGAAGTGCAGGCGATCTATAAATCATGGAGGCCGACCACCCTTTACCGCGCTCACCGGTTGGAAAAAGCTTTGGATACTCCCGCGAAAATCTACTATAAGTTCGAAGGTTCCAGTCCTGCAGGCAGTCACAAACCGAATACGGCCGTCGCCCAGGCTTACTACAATAAAAAAGCCGGCATCCGCCGCATCACCACGGAAACCGGCGCCGGACAGTGGGGCAGCGCGCTGGCGCTGGCCTGTTCTTACTTCGGCATTGAACTGAAGGTTTACATGGTACGCGTGAGCTACCAGCAGAAACCCTACCGCCGCAACTTGATGGAAGTCTGGGGCGCGAAATGCGTGGCCAGTC
>JAQTOJ010000080.1 GCA_028713395.1 Dehalococcoidales bacterium
CACCCAGCTTCGCGATCAATTAGCGGCGGAGAGCGGGCAGACCCGGGCAGGTTGTGCCGCCACTTTAAAAGTCGCCTTGGAAAATTACCCGGACCTGAAAGCCTCGGAGCTTTTCTTAAAACTGCAAAGGGAATTAAGTGAAACTGAACAGCGGATCGCCCTGGCCAGAGATTATTTCAATGACGTCGCTACGTTTTATAATACCCGGCTGGAGCTTATTCCCGATACTTTCCTCGCCCGTTTGATGAAACTGCAATCCGTGAAGCTACTGACCACCACCGGGTTCGAACGGGCGCCGGTTGAGGTGAAACTGGTAAGTTAAACCCCCGCGCTTACACTCCTAGTACAAATCACCCAGACAAGTATGATAGAATATAATTTGTTGTTAAAAACACGGAGGAACTGAACATGACCACGATAGAATTAAAAGCTACCCGCCGCCATTTGGAAGGCAAAAAAGTACAGCAATTGCGTGATAAAGGTATTACCCCGGCTCATCTTTTTGGTCCGGGTATTGGTTCCGAGGCCATCCAGGTTGACACCACCGCTTTGAGACAAACCCTGGCTGAAGCTGGGCACACCAGACTCGTCACTTTGCACCTCGGGCACGAAAAAAGTCCCCGCACGGTCATGGTACGCGAAATCCAGTTTAACAACCGGAATAATAAACTGGTTCATGTTGATTTCTACCAGGTTAACCTGACTGAAAATATCAAGGTTGAAGTACCCATTATTCTCATCGGCGAATCCGTGGCTGCCAAAGCTAAAGGCAATACGCTGGTGCAGGAACTGAACTTCCTTACCGTACAGTGTTTGCCCACGGATATCCCCAGCTCCTTCGAAGTGGATATCGCACCGCTGATTACCGCTGAATCTATGATTCGTGTCAGAGACATTCAAATTCCCAAAGCGGTTACGGTAATGAACGATACCGGCGTCGTGATCGCCAGAATCGCTGTTGAGAAAGCTGAAGTCGAGAAACCGAAGGAAGAAGCGGCGGCTGAAGGCGCTGAGGCTACGGCCGAAGGCACCGCTACCGATGAGAAGAAATCGGCTGATAAGGCTGAAAAGAAGGCTTAAACTTCTCGTCCCGGTAACCCGGTTTTTCAAGAGTGTACGGATTAGTCGATTGACAGGAGGCCGTTTATGCCGTCTTATGCTTTTCTAAAAAAACAGTATCTGCCGCTGGCGGATGCCAATCTGAATATCATGACCAATTTCATGCACTACGGTACCGGTGTTTTTGAAGGGATTAGAGGCAATTGGAACAAAGACCATAAACAGATTTACCTGTTCCGTCTGAAAGAACACTACGAACGGCTATTCCGTGGCTGCCAGGTATTGAATATCACTCTGCCTTATACCGTAGACGACCTCTGCAAAATCACCATCGACCTGGTGAATAAGAGCGGTTTCACCGAAGATATTTATGTCCGTCCTTTAGCTTATAAGAGCAGTGAAGCGCTCGGGGTGCGCCTGCACAACCTTGAAAGCGACTTCTTGGCATTTGTTTTCCCTTGGGGTCCGTACCTGGATACCGACCGCGCGCGCTGTGTGGTAGCTTCCTGGCGTTTCCCCACGGAAGTGCCCCGCCAAAAACTGACCGGCCTGTACATCACCAACGCTTTAGCCAAATCCGAGGCGGTCAGCGCCGGTTTTGATGAAGCGATCATGCTCAACGCCGCCGGTTATGTCACTGAAGGCAGCGGGGAGAATTTGTTCATTATCCGCGAGGGTAAAATCTTCACCCCGCTGACCACCGATGGCGCCCTGACGGGTATCACCCGCGATACGGTAATGAAGCTGGCGAAAAACGAACTCGGACTCGAGACGATCGAACGGCACGTGGAACGCATTGAATTATACGCGGCAGATGAAATCTTCATGACCGGCACGGCGGCCCACCTGACGCCCATCTCGGAGATAGACCGGCGGAAAATCAACGGTGGCGAAATCGGGCCGATAACACATAAATTACAAAAACTCTACGCCGACGTGATTCAAAATAAAAACCTGAAATACTCTTCCTGGTGCACCCCGGTCTATAAGAAATAGACTCCGGGGTTGGCTTTTTGCCCTTGTCACAATGCTTGACTTCTGCTGTGATTGCAGATAATATCTTTCTTGAGTGATACGGCTTTTTGTGGTTATTACTTAATGGAAGATATTTATCTGGATTTCATAAACCGGCGGGTAGAAATAGCCGGAAATACCCACCGCTTGACGGAAATAGAATTCCGTTTGATGTGGGAACTCAACGTGCATGCAGGGAAGGTGGTTGCTTATGATACCCTGCTGGAACGGGTGTGGGGTGAAGGATATCGGAACGAACTCAAATACCTGCAAGATTATATCCGCCTCTTGAGAAGAAAAATCGAACCCGACCCTCAAAATCCCCGGTATATACTAAACATCCGCGATTACGGCTATCTGCTCAATCTCCCTCCTCACCGTTCCGCCCAATTGTGACAAATTTTCGGGTATTTTTCGGGTGACTTTTCCTGTTTTTTGGTTTATAGTCGTATTGTACTGACGCAAAAAGGAGGAATTATAATAGCTACTTATTTTTCGAGGTTTGCCACTTAATCCATAGAGGAGGAAAGTACAATGAAAAAGTTTATTTCGTTAGTTTTACTTCTAGTGCTCACTGTGGCATTAGCCAATACTAGTAACGTGTCAGCCTCTAAACCTAACACCTCTGAGATTACACCGACAGGTACAAGCAATAATCTGGACGTAGCTGTTATTGGTCTTGAAAAGGGAGAGTCGGCAAAACTCACGTTATCCATAGAAGGGGCAGCTTCCTCCGATATAGCTGACTTTGAAAAAACAATTGCTAGTAGTGGGGAACCGATAATCAAAATCAACATCCCAATTCAACTCAAGGACGGTTATTACCAATTAATTCTCGAAGCACCTGACAAGTATTTCCGGGAACCAAAAGGATACTTCTTTATGGTACGAAACGGCGTAGTTGTGAATACAAAGAACTCAGCTCTTTCTTTTACGCTTACACCTCCGGACAAAAGAGACTATGAACCTTACAGGGGTCCGACAATTGCTCCAAATTCTGATGCCGTCATCCCACCACCCCATATCCCGATTGCGGGTGAAGTAGTATACCGCGCGGAAAGTATGATCAGTCTATCCGCTCCTGCAAGACAAGGCATTCCAGAACAACAGGTTACGGATGATGCCGGTTACCATTATTTTATGATAGACACTAGTACTGGGAATAAAGGTAACTGGGCAGCACTTGGTGTGGTTAATACTGGTATTCGTCACAACATTCCCGATCGAGACCACGCGGTTGATCATGTTTATTCCTACCGCTATGTAAATGGCTCTGATCATTGGATGGAAGTTGGTTGGGCGGAAGTATCCTGGCAAGGTGACTACCGGTATTTATACCAATATGATAGCGCCTACGCTCAATGGCGTATACTTTTCCAGGTTTCGGATAATTCTACGATTAATGTAGCCACCCAGTGGCTTTCCGGCACCACCTGGGCATCACTCTGGTGGAACGGCAGTACCTGGGTTCAGGTAGCTTATCAAGATATCGGGATTTCGTCCGCAGACAATACCTATTGCGGAGGGGAAGTATACACATATGACGGAAACCATCCTGATTTCCCAACCTCATACACAACCTCGAACTATCTCTATATCAATGGCAGTTGGGATGTATGGGACAACGATTATTTTTACACCACCATTGGATATGACATTTCACCGTACGCCCATTCAGTGATAACGAATTTCTATTATTTTTCTATTTATAAAGAATAGTAACAATTTTAATTCCACTCGGCCAGATGGGTGCTTATTGCCGCCCATCTGGCTATTATTTTCTGCTTTACCTATTGTATAATAGGAGTGATCTAAATATGAAGAAATTTATCAAAAACATCTCCTTTCTCTTGTTGATTATGACATTATTAGTAACGCTGTTGACCGGTTGCCGTCACTCACCTGCCACGACTGCTGCCACACTACCCGCTATGCCGATCAATACTATACATATTTTTAATATTGATCCTTATGCCGTTCCCCCGGGAGGATGGGTAATTCACTTACCACCCTATAATTTCAATTCTCATCCTGATGGTATACAAGCAAAATTCGCGCCCGGGGACACGTTAGCGCTGGGACTCACCATGAGCTATCAATTCAAAGAACCGATCACCTTTACAAAATATACCTTCTACAACCGAAAAACCGGTGAAGAAATGACAATCGGCACTACAGAAGACCTGGGACCTTTCGAACCGGGAGATGTTACTATAGTTGCCTTGTCTCATCCCTGGCCTGTCCCAACGCAGCCGGGGATATATGAAATACGCGTATATCTCGGTGATGAAAACGTGGCTTCCGGTGTATTTGAAGTAAAAATGGCATCACCATGAGTCTAACGGTTTTTATACGGCAGATTTGAATCTACCCGCAAATATCTACCTAGATACCTTTTTAGGCGGGTAACAGAAGAAAAGGCTAATAGTATGTCACTACCTAAATTCTGCCCCATAATCCTTCTCCTGGCAGCAATTCTATCCTCTTGTGTAAATTCACCCACACAGACAAGAACACCCGGGGGCTTTGCGGCTGTTTCTGTAGACTGGGACTACCATTACTCTGATCTAAAAACGTTGTGCGGCAGCGCGGATTTGATTGCCATGGGGACTATCAGCAAGACCGTGCAAATAGTGAAAGAGCAGGTCTCTCTGTATTCCACAAGATCCGCCTTCCAAATAGAAACTATTCTAAAAGGCGAGGCTGGAAAAGAAGTCATTGTCACCCAGATCGGAACCCCCGAAATGCCCAATTATGACCCTGCCGAGGACCCGTTGTTCAAACCTGGTGAGAAGTACATCCTGTTCTTGAAAAATAACCCTTCAGGTATTTATTCAGGTTTTGGCCCCTGGGGCAGGTACAAGATTATCGATAACCAGGTATTTTCCATGAATAACTTCTTGTTCGAAGCCCACTATGATGCCAAAGGGTTGGACTTCAACGGAGTTGAAATAAACGACTTCATTAGTCAGATCAACGGGATTCTGGACTCCGTCCAACTATATTTCAGCGACCCGCGCACCCAAATTCCGGTGGATATCATCGCCTTTGAGTCTCCGGGTAAACAAAGCACATCCATGACCTTATCCACCGGAAAACACGCGGCGACCAGAGTAAAATATACCTTGGTATTTGATGGAAATGAGAGTAACGACACAGAAGCCTCGCTGCCTCCGGGATTGACCGTAAAAATAGTCCCTGACAGCTTCGAGATAGCGCCAAATCAGACATACTCCTCAACACTTGATGTTGGAGTTGAATCAAACCTCAAGGACGATAAATATATCATCGGGGTGCAATATACACTCGATGACGGGACTCAAGGAACCGGGTATTTGACTGTTAGAGTGAGATATGAAAGAAACTGATTTGCGGTGGCTACAAGTGAGGCAAAATGAACATCACCTTCACTAAGTACAAGTGGGAAAGCTTACTTTTACTCGGTCTTCTCATTTTCATCATCAGGTTTTGGGGACCTTTCACCATTCCCTTGTTCGGGATTATGATGATCATCGCGGGTTACGTGTTATTAAAACATAGTTACCGTCTGGGGGAAAGATCTTACTCTTTTCGGGAATAGCTTTGATAGCGATATCGATAATCGTTTTAAGCTTCGTGATGCCGTGGGGTGGGCAGGAAACCAAAACCTCGGCAGCCGATATCTCGAACCCCACTCAGGAGATACCAGGCGAACTGCATCCCTGAAACTAACGTTCCGGCATTGGCAGAAACTGCTTAACAAAAAAGGGGCTTGAAATTCAAGCCCCTTTTTTGTTCGTCGTTTTTTGTTGTTATTTCTTAGTAGCGTTGTTCAGTTTGGCTACCAGGCGCGCTTTACGGCGTGAGGTGTTATTGGAATGTAAAACCCCTTTGTTGGCGGCTTTATCTAAAGTCTTGGCGGCCGTTTTAACGGCCACTTTCGCTTCGTCCATTTTGCCGGCGGCAATTAATTTTTCCGCTTTGGTAATGATGGATTTTACTTCGGTTCGGGCGGATTTATTACGCTCGGTGCGGCGCTCATCGGTGCGTACCTGTCTGATTGAAGATGCAATATTAGGCAATTTTGACCTCCTGACTATCTATTTAATTAAACCTTGCCGGAGGGTGTTTTGTCAATTATTGGAGGGCAGTGGCTTAATCACCGCCCCTTCACCGGCTCGCGCCACGTTGATGACTCCCCTTACCCCTTCCACCTTTGCCAGGACGCGGCTCAGTTGCGAAAGGTCCTCGATGTCGAGTGTAATATTGATGGCTGTTTTCTGATCAGCTCGGTTATTCACCGTCATCGAAGTAATATTCACCTTTTCCGCCGACACCACCGCGGTGATATCCCTCGCCAACCCCACTCTATCCCAGGCCTCCACGTCCACCGCGATCTGGAAGGTTTTATCGGTATGACCCCACTGGACTTCAATGAGTCTTTCTTTTTCTTCTTCATTGATAATGTTGGCGCAATCTTTACGGTGGATGCTGACGCCACGCGTCCGCGTGACAAACCCGATGATTTCATCGCCGGGCACAGGATTGCAGCAGGCCGCCAGACTGGTCAGCATATCGCCGGCGCCCATGACTTTAATTGCCGAGGTGGGTTTTTTCAACGGCGCGGTTTCCATGACACGGGAAATGGGTTCTTCCGCGGAAAGACGGGCGGCGATCTGCTGCGTGGTCACGCCGCCGTAGCCGATGGCGGCATAAAACTCGTCCAGCGTCTCATAACTAAACAATTCAGCCAGGCGGTTGCGTTCCGTAAACTTCAGCCCGATGTGACGCATGAATTTATCCAGCATTTCCCGGCCTTTTTCCACATTCTCCGTCTTTTCCTGCCGGGTGAACCACTGGCGTATTTTAGTGCGGGCGTGCGTGGTATTGACAAACCCGAGGTTGGGATTCAACCAATCGCGGCTGGGAGCGCGCGGCGCTTTGCTGGCGAGTATTTCTACGATATCACCGTTTTTAAGTTGGTAGTTCAGGGGCACTAAACGGCCGTTGACCTTGGCGCCAATGCAGCGCGGGCCCAAATCGGTATGAATACGGTAATCAAAGTCCAGCGGTGTGGCGCCTTTCGGCAGGTCTTTGACATCGCCCTTAGGTGTATAAACGAATACCTGATCAGAGAAAACATCGGTGCGTACCGATTATAGAAATTCCTCCGCGCCGCTTAATTCGCGGTGCCAATCCACCAGTTGCCGCAGCCACCCGATGCCGTCTTCCCCGTTGTTTTTTCTCTCCGGACCTTCTTTGTAGCGCCAATGCACAGCCACGCCATATTCCGCAATGCGGTGCATTTCGCGCGTTCGTATCTGCACTTCCAATGGCGTGGTGCCTTCGCACATAACGGTGGTGTGCAGTGACTGGTAGCCATTCATCTTGGGGTTGGCGATATAATCATCGAAATGCTCCGGCAAGGGATGCCATAACGTATGCACGATCCCGAGCGCCGTATAGCATTCGGTCACATTATCAACTACAACGCGCAATGCCAGCAGATCACGAATATCATCGAAGTCTTTGCCCATGGCGGCATATTTGGCGATCTTCTGGTTGATGCTATAGAGATGCTTGGCGCGCCCGGAAATCTCGGCTTTGAAACCCGCCTTCCGGAATTCCTCCGCCAGCTCGTTGGTGACTTTGGTAATGAATTTTTCGCGGTCGGCGCGTTTGCCGGCAATACGGTTGGCAATCTCGCGGTATTTTTCCGGTTCCAGGTAACGGAAGGCTAAATCCTCAAGCTGCCATTTTACTTCCCAGATACCCAGGCGGTGGGCAAGCGGGGCGTAGATATCTATGGTCTCGCGGGAAATGCGCTGTTGTTGTTCGTGGGTCAAGGCGGAGAGGGTGCGCATGTTGTGCAGCCGGTCTGCCAGCTTGATGAAAACCACCCTCAAGTCTTCAGCCATCGCCACGAGCATCTTGCGCAGGTTTTCCGCCTGGCTATGACCGCTCAAGGCGCTGCCGCGCCGGGTATCTTCTTTAGTGGTATTGAGAGTAAGCTTCCCCAGTT
>JAQTOJ010000081.1 GCA_028713395.1 Dehalococcoidales bacterium
TAGCGAAGTCAAAGCAGCTAAAGTGTCCATCATGGCAAGCGGTCCGGTACCGGTGATTCTGTCGGCGCAGCATCCGGAGGGATATTGGGGAGATTGACCCAGGTACACCGGGACGATGCCGGCTCTCGTTTACTTGGCGCAGCTTGGGGCGGACGGAGATGACCCGCGCATTCGCGCCGGCTGTGAGATTTTACTCTCGCGATTCATCGACAGCGGTGGTAGTGTGGCTGGTCTGTCATTGATAAACGCGTCTTCCGATTTCAACTATTGCGCGGCGGGTATGATGGGGGCGGCTTTAATAGACTTAGGCTGGTATCACGACCAACGCTTGCAGATAGTAATGGAATGGCTGGCGCAGGCTATTACCGGAGAAGGAGTAGCTGGCGACTCGAACCGCGACGCAAACAAACGTCACGATAAGTCCGGGAACTCATATACTCCATTTGCCTGTTCCCAACGCAATGCTAATCTGCCATGCGCCTGGGGAGCAATCAAGGCGATGATTGCCTTGAGTAAAATACCACCGGCGCAGCGTACCAGGAATATGCATGAGGCTATTAGACTGGGTGTGGGCTTTCTGCTGAGCCACGACCCAGCAGCCGCCGACTACCCCTTTGCAACGGGTAACAAGCCTAGCTCCAATTAGTTCAAGTTCTATTATCCCCTCCGCAGCGAAGCAGATGTGCTTCAGAACCTGGAGGTTCTGGCAGCACTGGGACAAGCCAAGAATCCCAAGTTAGCCAACGCGTTAGATCTGGTCATGAGTAAGCAAAACCAACAAGGACGCTGGCTGCTGGAACGTACTACAAGGAGTTGTCGGACACACAAAAAAAGAAGGCCTTTTATTGGTACCAGAATTCCCTGAGACTTTATATAACCGGCAAGGAGTTGGCGGAAATACAAGAACAGAAAGGGCAACCCAGCAAATGGGTCACCTTAAGAGCTTTGCGAGTTTTGAAAACGGCTTATCCAGAAGCATAGAGTTGAATACTCGGAAGCTAACTGGGGATTCAGGACACATATCGAACTCTTTGCGGCCGACTTAGTGCCGGACTACGAGCATTGCTGAGTAAGATTAATGAAGTCCTCGACCGATTTAGGTTCCGGTATCAACACTCCTGTGGTCCGTGCTACTATCTGAGCGAAGGGGGTTAGTCAAGTGGTATTACTTTTTGTCTGGATAGATTCGGTATTCTATTACGTGCTGAAGAACGCCGCTCATATTAGTATCATCGTATTCTCTTGAAGCAATCCCTCCCAGTAATTCGGGGATTCTTTTACTGGCGGAATTTTCTTCTGTTACGGGATAAAGGAGGTATTCATAATTAAGATTCTCATCCGCCCACTTATTGAGAGCAAAAATTGCTTCTTTCCCATAAGAATTACCATGAGCTGATTTTTTTAACCATATTCCAAATTCCGGGGTATTAGTATCAATATTGTGAATGCCTGCACAACCAAGAAAAGATCTATCTTTCCTATCAAGAACAACTAATTGAAGATTATTCCCCTCCCTATTCCTCTTCATAGAGTGTTGAATGAAACGAATTGTATCTTCAATCTTTTCATATGGTTGGGGATACATATAAGTTGCAATTTCAAGAGTAAATTCTCGAAAAATATCTTCTTTGTATTCCATGGAAATGGATACCAAAAGTAGGTTCTTTGTTTCCAGATGAAATGATGACGTATTCATATTATGTCGATAATCAATTTCAGAGCATCATTACCCATATTCTATATCCAACGAGATAATATGTAAACCATAGGTTTTATAACTTTGTATTATTGTATATTTCTGTCATGAATCAAGTCAATAATTTACTGGTATAAAATAGGTAAATGAACAAACAAATACGATTCAGGACTATAACCGTTCTCAGACTAAAATCAGACAGGAAATTAGGACAATCGGCGGAAAGCTAAATTGATGCTGGCTGACCACCTAGGATTCGAATCACAGAGCTTCTAGTGCAATCTAGGAGATGTGGCCACTTCCTACTTGGTCACTCCTGAAAGCCACGGAAAGGTTATTGAAAAGACCCTACCCGACCAATCTTTGGCATTTCGAGTAATTCTAGGTATCGTCCCCTTTGGTGGAGCCAAGGAGATTCGAACTCCTGACCTCTTCCTTGCAAAGGAAGCGCTCTCCCAGCTAAGCTATGGCCCCAAATTTTGGTAGTTTCGCGCCTCGGGTTAAAACTTCGGACCGACCTTCCCAAATGTATCGGGACGCTCTTCCAGTTAAGTTATAAGCCCGCAAGGTGTGCTAAACTGTTGGTAAACAATTTTCATCATACCAACATTCCATTTCAGTTTCAATTGAAAGCAGGCTATGAGTGTTTTTGAAATAATCGGGTTGGCGGTGACCGGATTCACCGCCGGTCTTTTCGGCACGATGATCGGCATCGGAGGCGGGGTCATTTTCGTGCCCATTTTTTTACTGGTGTTCCATTACACTCCCCAACAAGCCGCCGGGACATCACTGATGGCCGTTTTTTTTAACGCTCTCTCCGGCACACTCTCCTATCTGCGACAAAAACGAGTCGATATCAAGTCCGGCTTCAAATTCATGCTGGCTACAATTCCCGGCGCTTTTTTAGGCACATGGTTGACCAAATATTTTAGCTCTGACGTCTTCGGGCTGATTTTCGCCAGCCTGCTTATCATTATGTCAACCTACATCTTCTTTCGCCGTGAGCCTGTGCAGCTACCTTCGGCTACTTTCACTCAAAGCCGCACACTCACTGATTCACGTGGGCACACATTTTCATATACCCCCAAAGAAGGTTGGGGCATTGCTTTAAGCTTTTTAGTGGGGGTGTTATCGAGTCTGTTGGGTATCGGGGGCGGGATTATCCATGTTCCGGCCATGATCTATCTGCTGGGTTTTCCCGTGCACATCGCCACTGCTACTTCCCATTTCGTCTTGGCCGGTTCGTCTTTCTTCGGCAGTATTTCGCATTTGACCATGGGCGATGTTTTGCTTGTACCCGCACTCATCGTAGGCGTGGCGGCCATTCCCGGCGCTTTGATCGGTGCGGCGATATCACACCGTCTCAAGGGAAACCTGATCATCCGCCTGCTGGCGATCGCCCTGGGTTTCCTCGGCTTGAGGTTACTGCTGAAATCGTTGGGTATCTTCTAGGTTTTTCTCTATTATGTCTACCTCTTGACAGTCATTACCATTGCGCCTACAATCTATCTTGAGTAGATAGTACTATTCAGAGGTCTAAAGATGATTTGCCCTGTCTGCCGGCACCCGATGATAATCGTGGAATATAAAAAAACCGAATTGGACTACTGCCCCAATTGCCACGGGGTTTGGTTCGATAAAGGCGAATTGGAATTACTGCTGGAATCCGCGGGAGCCGGGACATCCAAGGTCATGGGCGAAATCACCAAATCCCCTTCAATTGTAAACATGGAGCGTAAAAGGAAATGCCCGATCTGCGGGAAAAAGATGAAAAAGACCCGCGTGGGAGAAAAGGAAAACGTGTTGTTGGATGTTTGCGAACAGGGAGACGGTCTCTGGTTCGATGGCGGGGAAGTTGACCAACTGGTAAAAATTATTGAAGATAAATCTCACCAAAATAAAGAACATTACCACGTTTTCAACTTCATGAAAGAAGTGTTTCAAGCCCCTGCGCGTTGATTTTCTATACAATAATTGCGAAAGCAAATAATTGGAGGTAAATATTATGGTATTTCTATGGGTTGTACTCGCCCTGGTTGTCCTCGGGTTATTCTTCCTCTGGGGAGCCTACAACGGCCTGGTCAACGCCAAAAATGTGGTCAAAAATGCCTGGGCGCAGATCGATGTCCAGTTAAAACGCCGTTTTGATCTTATTCCCAACCTGGTAGAGACCGTTAAGGGTTATAAGAACTTTGAACAGGAAACGCTCATTGCTGTGACCAAAGCCCGCACGGCCGTCCAGGGCGTCCCTGAGGGTAATATCGGCGAAAGAGCCAAGGCAGAGGGCGAACTAGGCGCGGCGTTGAGCCGTTTAATGGTGGTGGTGGAAAGATACCCGGAATTGAAAGCCAACCAGAATTTCCTGGCTTTACAGGAAGAATTGACCGGTACCGAAAACCGCATCAGCTTCTCCCGCCAGGCTTATAACGACTCTGTTTTACAATACAACAATAAAACGCAGCAGTTCCCTGGAAATATCGTGGCAGGTATGTTCAACTTCAAGAAAGAACAGGAATTCCTGCAGGCCACGGAAAGCGAAGCTGAGAAAAAGGCTCCGAAAGTCAGTTTCTAGCTCCAGGATAGAACGATGATGTGGGAACAAATCAGGTCTAACCGTATACGTTCGCTGGTGCTGGTCGCCGGCATGGGGGCGTTTCTCGTCCTGCTCGGTTTGCTGCTGGGATATGTCATTGCCGGTAGCGGCATAGCGGGGTTGGTGATTGCGTTGGTGATTTTCGGGGTTATGAACCTGATCGCTTATACTCAAGGCGATAGCATTTTATTGAATGTCGCCGGCGCCCGGAAAATCAAACGGGAAGACCATCCCCGTCTCTGGAATGTGGTAGAGGAGATGCAGATCGCCTCACAGTTGCCCAAGATGCCGGATATCTACATCATCGATGACCCCTCATTAAATGCATTTGCCACCGGGCGTGATATCAACCACGCTTCGGTGGCAATTACTTCCGGTTTATTGCAGAAACTGAACCGGGATGAATTGCAGGGTGTGATCGCCCACGAGATGGGGCATGTCAAAAACCGTGACGTCGTTCTCATGGCTTGGTGCAGTGTATTACTGGGGACGATTGTCATTCTTTCCTATTACGGTTCCCGCTTTATGATGTTCGGCGGCATGAGCGGCGGTTCGCGGCGTAATTCCCGTGATAACAATAATGGCGGCGGCGCGGCGGCTTTGATCATGATCCTGGCTTTTGTACTCATGATCCTCGCCCCGATTTTTGCTCAACTCATTTATTTTGCGGTCTCCCGTAAACGTGAATATTTAGCCGATGCTTCATCGGCCCTCTATACCCGCAACCCGGAAGGATTGGCTTCGGCGCTGGATAAACTGGCCGCTTCGACAACGCCGGTGAAAAACGCCAATCAGGCTACCGCGCCCATGTATATCGTCAACCCGTTCCGCGCTAAAAACCTGAACGACCTGACCAGCACCCACCCCCCGATTCAGGAACGTATCCGCATTCTACGGGCGATGGCAGGTAATGCTTCTTACACAGCTTATAACGAGGCGTTTTCCCAGATAAAAGGTAAAAAAGGCGGGATTATCAATCCCCAAACCGCATCTCTGGTAGGAGCTGTGCCGGTAGTGCGTCCTGCTGGGGCGGATTCCGGACCTATCGAACCGGTCAGCGATAAAGTGGAACGCACCCGTGAAGTTTCCGATATGATGCTCAAGCTCGATAATTACGAGATGATCGACTGTGATTGCGGCGCGCGCCTGAAAGTGCCCCCGGCTCTGCAAGGTCAAACGGTACGCTGTCCACGTTGCGGACGAACTCACCAAACCTGAACTAAATCTCTATCCCATACAAATACAAGCGGAAAACTATTTCCTATTCCACAAGGTTTTATTGGTTATCTTTCGTGTTTCGTAATTTCCAGCGCCCCATAAAGGTTACAGTTTGGTAAATTACCGTGTAAATCACGCCTATTTTTCAAACAACCTATTGACACTCTCCAATTGTTAAGATATACTTGCCAACAGGCGCGTTATGTACGTTGGTGCGTCTATTGGAGTTTACGCTTGAAAAGCCCGATAATCGTGTACTGGTTTAAACATAAGATGAACCCTCAAAACCCGTAAAGGAGTTGTGTAAATATTCACAACTCCTTTACTATTTTACACATTTGGTGATTTCCTGAGATACTTTGTGGATTATGGTTGTTTTAAAGAATATTTGTAGATAACCTGAGGAGGCATTAATGAAAACGAAGATGTTCAGTTTGCTGGTGGTATGCAGTATGATACTCACCATGCTGGGCACGGCCTTGCCGGCCGCGGCGACTGCACCCACAATTAGCATTGACGGTTCCGTAGGAGATTGGGCAGGTATAGAGCCCACGCTAATGGATCATGGAATCTCAGGCACGAATATTTCAGACGTATATTTTGCCAGTGATGCCACGAATGTTTACGTCCGTATCGATGGCACGCAAATCGGACCGGGAATGCCTATTCACATCGATATCGATAAAGACCAGAGTCTTTCAACCGGATATGATACCAATACCGATTCTGCGAACCTTTTCAATGCTACCCACGACGTGGGAGCTGACTATGATATTGCTATTAACATGCCTACTTCATCGGGGAATCCTCCCAATTTCACTTTCTTCAATATGACCCCCAGCGGCGGTGCCCAACCTATTCCGGCCACCGGAATGTCCGTAGCCGTTGGTGGCGGGGGTTCAACTACAAACCCTTTCAATTATGAAATTGCCATCCCCTTTGCCTTGATTGATCATGCGCCTCCCTGGAATTTTGTATTCAGCACAGGTATGCCCCAAGGTAGCGCCAGTGCAGATGAACTGCCTTCACAGGGTTATGCTACCTACCCCTTGGGTAGCGGCACACCTTTACCTGACCTCACTGTGCCCAGTATCCTCAGTGACTGGGTAAACGCTGATGCGGGTATTTACAATGTACGTTTCACTATTGTCAACAATAGTCTCACCCCGGCTCCCGCTTCTCACGCGCGGTTTAGCGTCAATGGTACTTTGGCTAGTGAAATCATCGATGTGCCCTCTTTGGCAGCTACCGGCGGCGGGAACACGGCAACATTTACGTCTACTGACATCGCACTATCACAGGGCGGCTCAGATATTGTCGTCGTTTATGCCGATGGCGGCACATCCTTAACCGAGCTTTCCAGCGAAATCGTCGAACAGGATGAAAACAACAATTCTCACTCGATAACTGTAACCCCGGATCTCGGTTGGGCGCCTAAAGCTGATTTAGTAGTGAATGAAGTTCATGCGGAATGGAATCCCCCTACCGGTGGCGGCTTCCCGCCCTCGCCGCCCAATACTTATAAAGTACATTTTGCAATTGTTAATGCCAGCCCCACCGCAGCCCCTGCTTCCCACGTAAAATTAGTTATTAACAACGACACAGAGCATCCAGTAGTACTAACGGTTCCGGCGCTTGGGGCCAGCGGTACACATCAAGCATTTTTCGTCGGACCATTTACCATTACCGGCACTGATACTATCGTTGTCACCGCCGATTCCGGGAGTGAAGTCGACGAACAATTTGAAAACAATAATAATCGCACCTACATCTGGAATTATGTCTCGGGCTTGCCCACTGCGCCCAACCTGATGGTGGCTGAAGCTCATGAAACCTGGAATACGCCCAATGCGGCTACTTCCACTTATAGTGTTGCTTTTAACATCGCAAACGCCGTCACGAATCCCATGAATCCAAGCGCTACCAATGCCGGACCCTATACGGTTTATCTGAAAATCAACGGCGAAGACAAGGAACATATACATTACAGCGGGCTTGCCAGTATGGCAAATCAGGCCGGGTCTTTTTCAGGAGCTTATAATGTGACCGGCGCTTATGATACGGTTCAGGTCTATACCAGCCTGGATAACAGCGCGCCTGAATTGTTTACCAATGATAACAGCCTTACCAGCATCTGGAACGCCAAACCGACTCCCCCGGTTGCGCTCACTACCCCTCCGGTAGTATTAACAGTTTCCCCGGCAACCTCGGTCACGGACAGTTCGGCGACATTACATGGTAACCTGACCGGGATGGGGACAGTGAACGGAAATGCTGTTACGTCTGCCACCGCTTTCTTTGAAATCGGTTTAACCTCTGCTTACGGGTCGGCTACTGCTTTCCAACCCATGACCGCCACCGGTACCTTTGCGGCAATTATCCCCTTACTACAACCGAATACGCTTTATCATTACCGCGCCCATGTGTTTGGACCTGCCGGTGAAGCCTTAGGCGATGATGCCACTTTCACCACCGAAG
>JAQTOJ010000082.1 GCA_028713395.1 Dehalococcoidales bacterium
TACCCTTTTTACTACAAGACCACCATGTCACCGGTGTTTCGGTGAATATCCATGATCAAAACTACCATTCAACCCCTTTTACCCGGAATCCGGACAATCTCAGACGCGACCTCGTAGCGGGAAATGAAACTATCGGCAAGCTGGAAATCGAAACTTCGGATAAGGGTGTTTACCTGATAAAAAAGACCAATTTCCTGAACACGCTGAACAAGCGCATTTCCAGCGCTTTTCGCACTATAGAAACGGAAAAAGCCCTGGGGGCTTATTACAAGCAACTGGAAGAAGTGATCGAAAAGCGGACCAAAGAGCTGGAAACCGCCCAGGAAAAATTGCTCCGCACCGAAAGGCTGGCCGCCATTGGTGAGCTGGCATCCAGCGTGGGACATGAATTACGCAACCCGCTGAACGTCATGCGGAACTGCGTTTATCTGCTGAACATGCTGCAGCCCAATACCAGCCAGAAAGAATCCACTTCCACCCTGAAGCTGTTGGACCAGCAGATAGACAACGCCAATAACATTGTCTCCGATCTGCTGGATTTTACCAAAGTGAGAACGGCCCACCCCTGTGAATTTGAAGTGACCTCTCTGGTGGCGGAAAAAATCAACCAGGTCAGTATCCCGGAAAATGTGACCGTAGCCTGCCCGCCACAGGAAACGCCGCTGCACGCCTACGCTGATCCCGAACAGATCGGCAGAGTGGTGATTAATTTAGTGACCAACGCTATCCAATCCATCAGAGACCGCGGCTCGGTGCAAATCAGCAGCGTGATGGATGACGGTAACGTCTGGCTCAAGTTTGCGGATACCGGCTGCGGTATTCCGCCGGAAAATCTGAACAAAATATTCGAGCCTTTATTCACCACCAAGCCGAAAGGGATCGGGCTGGGACTGGCGATCACCCGCCGGTTTATCGAACAGAACAAGGGGGGAATAGAAGTCCAGAGCACGGTGGGGCAAGGCACTACTTTTTCGATCAGGCTGCCGGGGATTAAAAAATAGATTGGAGAAATCATGGAAAAAGCATCAAGAGTGCTGGTCGTAGATGATAATATCGAGCTGCTTTCCACTTTTGCGATGATACTGGGTATCAAGGGTTACCAGGTAGACACGGCCACTAATGGGCTGGAAGCCACGCAGCGTTGTCAGCAGAATGTTTACGATGTGGTTTTAATGGATATTTCAATGCCGGTGATGAACGGCATCGACGCCGCCAGGCAGATCACCCGCATGGACCCTTCCATCAAGATATTGCTGATGACCGCCTATGCGGAAGATACCCTGGTGGGTCAGATTATCGGCGAACGGAGCTACACCGTACTGCAAAAACCTTTACAGGTCAAGGAACTGGTGGAATGCATCGAGCAAATCGTCGTTTCCCCGCTGGTGCTCCTGGTCGACGATGATGAAGCCCTTTGCCAGACTTTCAGCAAGATACTCTGGAAAGAGGGTTTCCGGGTAGCGGTCGCCAACAGCGGGGAAGAAGCGCTGGATCTGATGAAAAGAAGAAATTACCGCATGGCTTTCGTGGATTATAAATTGCCCCACATGGACGGGTTGACCGTCACAGACCGTTTTTCAGAAATAAACAGCAGCATGAAATCGGTCATGATCACCGCCTACCGCGAACAGTTTGGCGCCCGGACGAGTGAAGACCTTAACGAACGGGGTCTCACCTGTCTTTATAAACCGCTGGATATGAACCGTTTGATTAGATTGATGAAAGAATATTGTGTAAGTCCCGCCACTTGAACCGGAGAGTTTTATGACCTCGATAATTCTGGTAGACGATGACCGGGTTTTCTTGGGCGTTGCCCGGTCGATATTAAGCATCAAAGGCTATACGGTGGATACTTTTTCCACCGCCGGCGAAGCTCTGAAATCCGCGGTCAACGGGGATTATCAGTGCGGGGTGCTGGATATCAGTCTGCCGGATATGAAGGGCACAGAACTGCTCTCCAAGATTATGGCGGTAAACCCGGACATGATCGCCATCATGCTCACCGGTTACTCCACCAAGGAGAACGCCATCGATTCGTTGAACCGCGGGGCATTTGCCTTTCTGGAAAAACCGGTGGCGCCGGATGTCCTGCTTTCCGTCATCCAACGGGGACTGGAAAAACAAAACCTGGTGCTGGAAAACCGCCGCCTGGTGACCGAGTTGACGCAACGCAGCCGTGAAACCGGTATTTTATTGGCCATCGCCCAGGTGCTCTCACAATCGCTGGATTTCAAAGTCATGATGAACTCGGCGCTGGCGCACATCAATTCATATCTGGGCTTGGAAGCCAGCTATACCTACCTTTGTGAAAAAGATGAAATCGTGCTCCAGGGGTATTTCGGTAAAAAAATCTGCCCCTTGCCGTCCTCGATCCATCTCAACGGTAATTCGCATGGTAAATTCAAGGACTTACAAGAAGCTCATTTAAGCTCCGATGATGGCTACCGTGACGATCCGCTGATATCGCGCTTGTTGACCGACCAGAGCCACAGTTACGTACTGGTGCCCTTGAATATCGCCCGGGAAAAGATAGGTATATTGGTGGCACAGGCGGAAAGATCCCACGCATTTACCCGCGATAATTTACCGTTTTTCAACACGCTGGGACAGGAAATGGCTATGGCCATACGCAATTCACAATTGTACGAAGAGGCTTCCAGCGCGCGGGCTTTGAGAGAACTGGAAAACTTACGCAGCGACCTGCTGGCGAATGTCTCCCATGAGCTGCGCACACCATTGGCCGTGATCAAGGGTTACGCGGAAACTATTCTGCAAAAAGACGTAACCTTCGATGAAGGCACATTGGTGGATGCCCTGCAAACCATCGATAAAGAAACGGATAGGTTGAACCAGTTGATCGAGGATATTCTCCTGATGTCCCGGTTGCAATCCGGCACGCTTTCCATGCGTTTCAAAAACATTGATATAAATACGCTTCTCAGGGAAAACTTACGGCGGTTGATACCGAACCACTCGGCGGATCGTCTGAAAACCTATCTTCAGGAACCGCTGCCGCCGGTGACTGCCGACCCGGTAAGAATCCTGGAAGTGCTTTCAAATCTGGCGGGCAATGCCGCCAAGTTTTCACCGCCCGAAGCCGATATTGATATCTCCACCCGGTTGACCCCGGAAAACGTGATCGTAAGCGTGCGGGATTACGGCATCGGCATTCCCCTGGAGTTCCATGAAAAAGTATTCGAACGGTTCTTTCAGGTGTACCCGCAGAGTCAACGGAAAATCCAGGGCACCGGGTTGGGGTTGAGTATCTGCCGCAGCATACTGGATGTCCACCACGGACAAATCTGGGTAGAAAACCCACAAGGCAAAGGCACGGTGTTCTGTTTCAGCCTCCCGGTTCTCAAGAGTAAGGAGTAAAGATGAAAAAAATCAAATTACTGGTGGTAGATGACGATATTGCCATAACCCGGTTACTTTCGCTCAACCTGAGATCCCGCGGCTACGATGTCGCCGTGGCCGGGGACGGCGAGGAAGCCATCAGGGTGGTCGAAGGCGATTTTTTTAACCTGATTATCCTGGACATCATGCTGCCCAAGATAGACGGCATTGAGGTTTTCCGCCGCATCAGAGCATGGTCTAAAATCCCGGTGATCATCCTCAGCGCCAAAGGCAATGAACAGGATAAAGTGGCGGCGCTGGATATGGGTGCCGACGATTATCTGACCAAACCGTTCAGTATCCCCGAACTCATGGCGCGCATCAAGACCACCTTGAGACACAGCGAATCCAACCGTGAACCGGCGGCGCAAGCCACCACTTCCATCGGCGCGGTGGAAATAGATTTCAGCCGGCAGCGGGTAATGGTGCATGGCAACGAGATAAAACTGACAAAAACCGAATTCCTGGTATTACAGGAACTGGTGACCAACCGTGATAAAGTGCTCACCCACCAGATGATCCTGCAAAAAATCTGGGGGGCGGAATACGGGCTGGAAAAGGAATATACCCGTGTCTTCGTCAGCCGTTTGCGGAAAAAGTTGGGGGATAACACCGAGCATACGCCGCTGATACAGACTGTCAATGGAGTCGGCTACCAAATATGTGAAAGGTAGGCAGTAGATGGCGATTTTTAGCGATGCCCAGACCAAAACTGAAATAAAGAAAATTCAGGTGCTGGTGATTGAAGATTGTTATGAGATCATCGAATCGATCATACTGGCTTTCCGGGTCTGCTGGCCGAATGCGGTCATTTCTTCCATTCATTCCGGGTTACAAGCCGTAGAAATGGTGCGTACCAACCCGTTGGATTGCCTGGTGCTCGATCTCAGCCTCCCGGATGTAGATGGTTTCGATGTATTGCAGCGTATCCGTGAGTTTTCATCCATTCCTATCTTGATCCTGACAGCGCACACTGACGAACGAGATATTGTGCGGTGCCTGGAAAACGGCGCTGACGAATATATGATCAAACCCTCCAAGCAACTGGAACTGGTCACGCGGATACACCGCATTGTCACGCGGCGTGACCAGTTCTCCGCTACTATCATGTTACCACGGCTGACCTTCAACCCTTCCACCCGGGAAATGTGCTACAACGGCGATAAACACATCCTGACCTCAGTACAAGCCGATATTCTTTATTACCTCATGCGGGAAAACGGGCATAGTATCACCAGCACCATGCTGGCTAAAAAATTATGGGGCGAAGCTGATAATGACGCGGTGAACAGTGTGGACCTGTACATCCGTTGCATTCAGGCCAAGTTCAATAACGGCAAAGGACAACAGAATCTCATACAGGGTGAAGGCATTGAAGGCTACCGGTTAGCCGCCTCTGAAGCAAGGATAACTTAAAACAACCTTCGCGGGGAGTACCATTAACAAATAGGGAACTAGCTTCCCAGTAATTTAATTATCTGCTGCACCTGATCGCCCATTTCTGCCACGGATTTTTCATAAGCGGTCATCTGACGGCGCATGATGCCGGCGCTGACAATAGAATTATTCACAGTCATTAAAACCCGCTCACCCAGGGCGCCCAGTTCCCACTCCTGGCTGTTCCATGATTTGTTGGTCAACTTCCTGAGTTCTTCTTTACGGGCTTCCACCAGTAGCCAGGTTTCACTGCTTTTCATTTTCTTCACACTTCCTGCCGTCTATCTCGTTCGCGCCTGTGTCTACTAAGAAAATGTTAACACGCGCCGGGGCTCACTTCAATTAAAAAACGGTTACAAAATGGGGTGTTTCCCCCAGTACAAATGGTTAGTAAAGATATACCCGTCGGTCAGCCCCGGTGTTATTCTGAACTCGTATCTTGAAACCGGAAGGAAAAGAACAGATCAGAGGATATGCAAAATACCTGTAACCTGTTTCTCGCCTTAGCGCGACCTTGTTTCGCGGGAGGTAGCATGATTGTTTTGTAGAACGTGCCTTTCTTTTTTTAGTTATAAAAACAATGTGAGGAGACAAAATGAAATTCAAACTCGGCTTTAAAATAATCGGCAGCTTGCTCTTTTTAGCTGCTTATTTTGGCTCGCTCGGCTACGTGGAGCCGCTGATCAAGCTGGAGGGATTACCCGTTTCTGAGGGATTGCTCGGGATAGGGGGGATCATCGCCATCGCACTGGGTATCTGGCTGACGGTCAGCATTACACGTCCTTTGAGCAAATTGACCCGGGCAGCCGAAGCTATCAGCCGCGGAGATACAGATGTTAAGCTGGCAATCAAGCCGCGTCATACCATGGGCGCCCTGGCGGGTTCATTGAGAGATATTGCCGCCCAAACACAAAGCGCCAAAGATACTGCCCTGGCGGTAACGCAGGGCGATTTTTCCAAGGTTAACGATAACACAGGCACAGAAATAAGAAATGTCCTGGCTGCCATGAAGGCAGAAACGGCGACACTTGCCCAAGCCGCGGCGGAAGGTAAAATCCTTGCCCGCATCGATGTCACGAAATACAAGGGTGAATACGCCGCCATCTTGAGCGATGTCAATGATATGCTCGGTACGGTTACCGGTTATATCGATAATCTCTCCAATCCGGTAATGATCGTGAATAAAGAACAGGAAATTCTTTATATCAATAAAGCCGGCGCCAGGTACGGAAACACCACTCCGGAAGCCATAATTGAAAACCAGGCTCATTGTTACCAATACTGGCGCACCGGACACTGCCGCACGGCCAAATGCGCCTGTGCCCTCGCGATGAAGAGCGGGAAAGCGGAAACCGCGCAGACTGAAGCCCATCCGGGCGGTAAAAATATCGATATCAGTTATATCGCCGTGCCTATCCTCAATAAACAGGGCGATGTTATCGGGGCGCTGGAATCATCCATCGACCAGAGCCTGCTGAAACAGACCGTCAGGTCCAGTGAAAAAATGACGGCTTTCTTCAACCAGGAAATGGATAGATTATCCAACAATCTGAGAAAAATTGCGGCTGGTAATATGGATTGTGATTTCCAGGTCTCAGAAGCCGATACCGATACTGAAGCCATCGGCGCCAGTTTCAAGAACATGGAAGAAACCCTCGGCTTAACCGTGAAATCCATGGCTAACTTAATTTCGGACTTTAAAAAATTATCCGAATCTGCGGTAGAGGGAGATCTTTCCGTCCGTGGCGATGTCGCCAAACACAAAGGGGATTTCCAAAAGATCGTCAAAGGCGTTAACGATACGCTGGATGCCGTGATTATCCCGATCAACGAAGCCGCGGAAGTTTTGAAGAAAATCGCTGAGAATGATCTATCGGCTAAAATGCAAGGCGATTACCGGGGAGATTTTGCCAGGATAAAAACCAGCTTGAACCTGGCGATCGATTCTCTGACCCTGATGGTCACCAAATCCAAAGAATCCGCCGGTAATCTGAAGGATTCGAGCACTTTATTGATCAAATCTGCCAGCCAGGCCGGGCAAGCCACCACTCAGGTCGCTTCCAGCAGCCAGCAAATGGCCAGAGGCGCTCAGGAAACATCGCAGAGCACCCAGCAAATCGCCAACTCAATGTCGGACTTCGCCAAAGCCATCGGCTCCGTCGCCAAGTCTTCTGAGGAACAGACCCGCATGGTGGAACAAACCGCCCAGGTAGTGAACCAGGTGGTCAGCGCCATCAACCAAGTGACCAAGAACGCGCAAGAAGCCTCCGGGTCGGCATCCAAATCCTCACAGGCTACCCAAAACGCGGAGCAGATGTCCCGTCGCACAGCGGACGCGGTCAATTCCATCAAGGAAAGCATTGCCGTCATGGCAAAAACCGTGAACGAAATGAGCGAGCGGGCTACCCAGATCGGCAAGATTGTGGAAACAATTGACGATATTGCCGCCCAGACCAACTTGTTAGCGCTCAACGCGGCCATTGAAGCCGCCCGCGCTGGCGAACAGGGCGCCGGGTTTGCCGTGGTCGCAGATGAAGTAAGAAAACTGGCCGAACGCACGGCCATCGCCACCAGGGAAACTGCGGATATTATTGGCGACATGCAAAAATCGGTCAAGAGTGCAGTCGATGGCGCCGCCAGCGCTGACAAACAGGCAGCCGAAGGCGCCAAATTATCTTTCGAAAGCGCCATTTTACTCAAATCGGTGCTGGCGGAAGTTGAAAAAGCCCAGGCCCAGATCGAACAAATTTCAGCCGCTGCCGAGGAAATAAACGCCTCCAGCAATGAAATGGTCAAGACAATTGACGGTGTGAGCCAGGCAGCGGAGAAAAACACGCAGACGACACAGGAGATTTCTTCAAACCTGGAAAAAATCAGCCAATCTATTGAAAATGTCGCCGGCATCTCCGAGGAAAACAGCGCTGCCACCGAACAAATGTCTGCCTCAGCTCAAGAAGTCAATGCGCAGATCGAAGAAATCATCGCGCTGTCACAAACACTCGATGGTATGGCCAAGGATTTTGGCGCCTTGGTAGGAAAATTCAATCTTAAAAGCGTGGCGAAGTAATATCACCAAATCCTGGCGGGTA